>NZ_JBDIYD010000030.1:0-5375 GCF_039649255.1 Dechloromonas sp. ZS-1
ACGGTGGCTATGCCATAAATCCGTCAGGTGTAAGGGGAAACTCGGCCTTAAACTGATTTGTGCAACAAAGCCATTCGCAATTTGCATCATAAGTACATTGTATTTTGTGAATATTCTTTAGGCATTGTGAGAAAATCGCGCGCACATCATTCCGCAGGGGAGGCTTGCGGAACACTCGCGTGAGAAAAACAAATGAATGCCTGTTCGACGTTTGCGGTCCGGACGCTGGTTGCCGCCATTTCGGCTTGTTTTACCGGAAGCGCTCATTCTGCACCCCAGGCCCCGACTGTCGTGGCTGGGCAAGCAGCATTCCAGCAAACGGGTAATACCCTGACGGTGACCAATGCCCCTGGCACCATCATCAACTGGCAATCGTTCAGCATTAACCGTGACGAAGTTGTGCGCTTTCTCCAGCAAAGTAGCACGAGCCAAGTCTTGAACCGTGTCACAGGTATTGATCCCAGCGTGATTCTCGGCCAGCTGCAAAGTAATGGCCGCGTCCTGTTGATCAATCCGAACGGTGTGCTTTTTGGCAAAGGGGCTCAGGTCGATGTCGCAGGTCTGCTCGTCTCGACTCTGCAACTCAAGGATGCCGATTTTCTTTCTGGGCGATACAAATTCAACGACACCCCGGGGGCGGGTAGCATCAGCAATCAGGGCACTATCCGTACGCAAAGTGGCGGCCATGTCGTTCTGATTGCCCCGAAGGTTGAAAACTCCGGGATCATCCAGTCTCCCGAAGGCCAGATTTTGCTGGCGGCCGGACGGAGCGTGACACTCGCGGACCCCGATAAACCCGCGATTCAGGTCGAGATCACCAACCGTGACAATACGGCCGTCAATCTCGGGACCTTGATTGCCAAGAACGTCACGTTATACGGCGGCATCATCAAGAACAGCGGCTTGATTCAAGCCACGACGGCTGTTGTGGGTGAAAACGGCAAGATCCGCCTGCAAGCAAAATACGATGTCGAGAATACCGGCACCCTGCAAGCCAATGGGCCTCAAGGTGGAGACATCTTGCTCCAGGCTCAGGAGGATGTCGCCCGTGTGCAAGGACTCGTTGAGGCCAAAGGCAGTCTTCCGACGGTCAACCCGGAAAATGCACCCAAATCCGAACAGCTCGGCAAAGGTGGTCGCATTGAAGTCCTGGCCCCGGATATTGTTGTCGACGGGGTGGTCGATGCCTCCGGTACCACTGGGGGGGGCGCGATCTTGATCGGGGGGCAGTATCAGGGGGGTAATGCTCCTGTACCCACCGACTGGTCGGTTAATCCTGCCTTGCAGCGTGCCAGCCTGAGCTTGGACAACCCTTATGCGGCATCGCCCAATCTGACCGAAAGCACCGTGCCGCTCAGCGGTAGTCCCGTTGACCCGAGTCAGCAAACCGGGAACCCGTCACAAAATAGCCCACTGATGCCAAACCGGCCTTTACCCACGGCCAGAACGACGACCATTGGTGCCAATGCGCGTATTCGGGCTGATGGTATCGAGGAGGGCGATGGCGGGGTGGTGGTGGTGTGGGCGGATGAGTCGACGCATGTGGCCGGCTTGGTTTCGGCACGCGGGGGGCGGCTGGCTGGGAATGGCGGCCTGATCGAAACCTCCGGAAAAATCGACCTCGCCGTCGATATCCCGGTCGATGCCTCGGCAGCAGCAGGGCGCGCCGGCCTCTGGTTGCTTGATCCGAACAATATCCAGATCACCAACATCGATGCCAATATCACCGGTAACCCAGATTTCACCACGACCAACAACACTGCCACGATCAACGCAGCAACCATTCAAACGGCGCTGAATGCTGGAACCAACGTCACCATCTCCACCGGTACGGCTGGTACCAACTCGCAGGCCGGCGATATCCTGGTTTCGGCGGCTATCAACGTTTCCCCAGCAACTACGACCAAGCTGACGTTGCAGGCGCATAACAACATCACCTTTGCCGCAGGCGTTAGCGCCAGTGGTGCAGGTGCCCTGAATTTAGATCTCATTCCAGACTCCGACGCTTCAGGGGCTGGCAAGGTGCTTATCGGCAGTACCCTCAACCTCAACGGCGGAGCCCTGTCCGTATTGGGATCGGGAACGGTCGATTTTACTGGCAGCACAATCAATGCCGGTACGTTGACGGCAACCACAGCGAATTTCACGGCGGGCGCCAATACGCTGAATTCGCTATCAACGTTTACCAACGTTAATGCCAGTGGCGGATCGCAGACGGGGAGTGGTGCATTGACGGCCGCCAATGTCACCATGACCTCCGGATCGCTCGGCGGCAGTGGTGGTATCACCATTTCCAACAGCCTCAACTGGCAGTCGGGTACCTTCTATGGGCCAACTGTATTGGCTTCGGGGGCCACGGCTACGCTGACGACAACTGCTTCAAAGGTTGTGGGCGCGAATTTCACCAATGATGGCACCCTCAACATCGATGGCGGCCGCATTAATATCAATAGTGGCTTTAACCTGCAGAACTCGGTTGGCGCCACGATCAATCTCAATACCAGCGATGGCTATCCGATTTATTTCGGTACTGGAAACGCGACATTCAACAACCTCGGTACCCTAAATCAACTGGCTGTTGGATCCCACGAAATTAACCTTTCCCTGGGTACCTATAACAACAGCGGTACTGTTAATGTTCTGGCGGGGGCGCTCAGCTTGCGTAATTCGGGCACCGACAGCGGCAATTATGTGCTGAGTGCCGGGGCAACATTGGCCTCTGGCAGCGGGGCAACACGGATTTTCTCGGGTTCGATCACTGGTGGAGGCACGTTCAGCGTAACCGGTGGTACCGCAACAATAGGAACGGGTGCCCAGATCAGTTCAGGGTTGGCGTTATCGAGTGGCACTGTGATTATTGCGAGTGGTGCAGCGCAGACGGTTTCAAGCCTCAGCCTGACAGGGGGTACGCTGAATTCGTCGGATTCGCTGACGGTGACGGGCTCGGCAACCCTAAGTTCAGGTACGTTCACAGGGGTAGGAGGTCTGACGACTTCAGGTGCGACCACACTGGGGTCGGTCACATTGTCTGGATCAGGCGGGATAGGGACGTCCGGTACAACCACGGTATCCGGCGCGTTTGTCATGAGTGGCAGCAGTTGGATAAACAGCGGAACAGTCAATGTCATCACACCAGGCTCAGTAAACCTCGGTACGGGCGGGGTGTGGACAAACACTGCCAGTGGAACGATTAATTTCAACTCGACGACTTCCACCCTGGTTACGTATTCCGGTAGCGGCTCGAATAACCGCTTCAATAACGCCGGGACGATCAACCAACTGCACAATGCGGTGCATGGGTTTGCCATGACCTCTTCGGATGGAACGGCACAGTTCAACAACACAGGATCGGTCAATGTTGTTGCTGGTAGCTTGACGATTACCGGAGGTGGCACCGATACGGGTAATTACAATATTGCAGCTGGCAGTACGCTGGGCTTCAACTTTGGAACGCGTAGCGAAGCAGGGGTAGTGTCGGGCGCGGGCATATTCGCCAATAGCGGAAGTGCGGTAACGACAACCTTTGTTTCGGGAAGTACGTTAAACATTGCACAGTTGAATGTGAGCTTTGGCACGCTGAATCTCAACAGTAACGCTAGTTTGCCGGATACCGTTGCCGTGACGGGAGGCACACTGAATCTTGCTACCGGCTCAGCCAAGACGCTCACGAATTTGATCTTCACGGGAGGGGCGCTGGTGGCCAGCGATCCCTTGACGGTTACCGGGACCGCAACTTTGGGTGGGACGCTTTCGGGTACTGGCGGGCTGACGACAAGTGGTTCGACGACCGTTTCCGGTCCGTTTGCTTTGGGTGGCGGCAGCTGGGTTAACAGCGGCACCGTCGATGTCACAGGAACAGGATACGTCAATCTCGGTTCTGGCGGTGTGTGGACCAATACTGCTGCTGGAACTGTTAACTTCAATTCCTCTACCGGGGCTGTTGTCACGTATTCCGGTAGCGGCTCGAACAGCCGCTTCAATAACGCCGGCACGATCAATCAACTGCACAACGCCGCGCATACCCTTAACGTCACGTATTCGGACGCAACGGCGCAGTTCAACAACACGGGATCAGTGAATGTTGCTGCGGGGAGTCTGACGATCTCGGGCGGCGGTACCGATACCGGTAATTACAATATTGCGGCAGGCAGTACGTTGGGTTTTAGCTATGGAGCGCGCAGCGAATCCGGCACGGTTTCCGGTGCGGGGATTTTCGCCAATAGCGGAGCGACCATCACTTTTGCTCCCGGCAGTACGTTTAGTCCCGCGCAATTAAACCAGACCGGCGGCACGCTTCTACTCAATACAGGCGCACCGCATACGCTAAGCAGCTTGTCGCTGTCCGGCGGTACGATCAATACCTCGGATGCCCTGACTGTTACTGGCGCGACGACACTGGGCTATGGGTGGCTCTCAGGAACAGGGAGTCTGACTACCCTGGGTACAACGATTGCTGGTAGCTACTGGTTTTACCTCCAGACGACGTGGAATAACGCAGGGTATGCCACAGTGCCGTCGGCCGGCATTATGATGACTAACGGCACGATCAATAATCTGCTTGGCGCAACCTTTGATGTCTCGTCTGCATATTCGTCTCCATTTACAAGCAGTGGTGGGGTCAACACCTTCAATAACGCAGGCACCTTCAATAAATTAGGCGCTAGCAGTGTTACAGCGTCGCCAACAGCCTTCAACAATTCGGGTACGGTGAATGTTCAGGGCGGAACGCTGACATTGTTTGGGGGTACGGATACAGGGGCATATTCGATTTCCACCGGCGCAACGCTGGAATCCGTCAGTGGTACCCGCTTGATGACTGCCAGCAGCAGCGTTGGCGGTAGCGGTACGTTGAAACTGAGTAGCGGTTCGCTGCAGTTCCTGGGTACCTACAATCTTCCCTCTGCCCCCCTTGTCGCAGGAGGTTTGCTCGATTTTGAGCCGATCAACAGCGTTGCCCTTGGTGCATTTACGGCGAGCGCTGGTACTTATACCTGGGGGGGCAACACATCCTTCGGCACCTATCTGAATAGCGGTGCAACGACAACCTTTAGCGGTGCGTCGAACGTTAGCGGGTTGACGGTTAGCAGTGGCAGTGTGCTCTCCAATAGTAACTTTAGTGCCGGGAGTGTCACAGTGACCGGTGGCACTTTGACGGTGGATGGCACGGCGAGCATTGCGAATTATGCGCAGAGCGGTGGTGGGGTGCTGAATGGATCTGGCACGCTGACGGCGACGAACACGTTCTATTGGACGGGCGGTGTTATGTCTGGGACGGGAACGACGGTGGTGGCGGCCGGGGCGACGGGCGCATTGAATACGCCGACGACCAGCACCTCGCTGTACCGGACGCTGGATATTCGCGGAACGGTGGATTA
>NZ_JBDIYD010000031.1:0-4894 GCF_039649255.1 Dechloromonas sp. ZS-1
CTTGAAATCCGTCATCGTTCCGTCCGTCCAATCTCCGCCAAGCATGCTCAAGCTTCACGATTTTTGCAACAGAGCCCCTGAAACTGCTGCTGATGCTTGTTTTTGGCGGCGTTGAACAGCTTGCCCAGGATGCGGTCGTGCAAGTCGATGATTTCGTCGGTGACCGTGGCCATGCCCTCGATGGCCAGCGCCACGAGGGTGGCGTAGCGCCGTTGCGGCTCGAACTTGGCTAAGTCGGCGGGCGTCATCTGGCCACCCTCACGGGCGATCTTGAGCAGGCGGTTCTGGTGCACCGACCGCTCGATACCGGAAGGCAGATCGAGCGCCTGCCACGCCTTGAGGCGTTCGATGTGTTCCAGCATGTGCCGCGAGTTCGGTTTAACCGGCGACTGGCGCAGCCAGGCCAGCCAGGTCGTCTTGCCGTTGTCCCGGCGCCTGAGCAGATCGTCGAGGCGGCGGCGATGCGTGTCCGACAGTGGTTCGGCCAAGGCGTCATAGATGCGCCGGTTGGCGCGAGTGATGGCCTCGGCGCTAGCGCGCTCGATGGCGTTGAGCGCGGGCAGGATGATCGACTGTCGCCGCAGATGCTCAACCAAGGTGCTAGCCAGCACGATGCCTTTGTCGGTTTGCATGGCCAGGTCGGTCAGCGTGTGCACGGCCTGCCGGTAGTGGCTCATGGTGAACGGCTGGAAGCCAAACACCGTTTGCAGCTCGACCAGGTGCTCGCGCCGGGTCTGCTCCCGCTGCCCGTAGTCGTCCCAGCTTTCGACGCCGACCTTGAGCTGGTCGGCGACCAGTTTCAGTAGGGGCAAAGACGGCGCCTGATCGACACCAAGGAAGATTCCGGGAAAGCGCAGGTAGCAGAGCTGCACGGCAAAGCCCAAGCGATTCGCAGGCCCGCGCCGCTGGCGGATGATGGAGAGATCGGTATCGCTGAACGTGTAATGTCGAATTAGGTCGTCCTTGGTGTCCGGCAACGCCAACAGGCTTTCCCGCTCGGCGGCGGACAGTATGGAACGACGAGGCATATTTATTGATCCAATTTCAAGTATTGATACAGGGTCTCCCGGCTGACACCAAATTCACGGGCCAGCTTCGCTTTTTGCTCGCCCGCCGTGACGCGCCGTTTCAGTTCAGCAATCTGTTCACCGCTCAGAGACTTCTTTCGGCCTCGGTAGGCTCCGCGTTGCTTAGCGAGCGCGATGCCTTCGCGCTGCCGCTCACGGATCAAGGCCCGCTCGAATTCGGCGAATGCCCCCATGACCGACAGCATCAGGTTCGCCATCGGTGAATCCTCGCCGGTGAAGGTCAGGCTTTCCTTGACGAACTCGATGCGCACGCCGCGCTTGGTCAGCTTTTGTACGAGGCGGCGCAAGTCATCGAGGTTGCGCGCCAAGCGATCCATGCTGTGAACCACCACGGTGTCGCCTTCGCGCACGAAGGCCAGCAGCGAATCAAGCTCGGGCCGCTGGGTGTCCTTGCCCGACGCCTTGTCGGTGAACACCCTGCCGACTTCGACATGCTCCAGTTGCCGCTCCGGGTTCTGGTCGAAGCTGCTGACCCGGACGTAGCCGATGCGTTGACCCTGCAAGATACCTCCAAATACGAAAGTGTCAGGAAGAAATCTATGACCTTTCGCCGCAGGTGTCAAGAAACACAAAAGTTAACTCTATTCTGACGTTGCTGTCGTTTTCAGAAGACGGCTGCACTGAACGTCAGAAGCCGACTGCACTATAGCAGCGGAGGGGTTGGATCCATCAGGCAACGACGGGCTGCTGCCGGCCATCAGCGGACGCAGGGAGGACTTTCCGCAACCGGCCGTTCGATGCGGCACCGATGGCCTTCGCGCAGGGGTAGTGAATCCGCCAGGATTGACTTGCGCTGCCCTACCTCTCACTAGTGAGGGGCGGCAGCGCATCAAGCGGTGAGCGCACTCCGGCACCGCCAACTTTCAGCACATGCGTGTAAATCATCGTCGTAGAGACGTCGGAATGGCCGAGCAGATCCTGCACGGTTCGAATGTCGTAACCGCTGCGGAGCAAGGCCGTCGCGAACGAGTGGCGGAGGGTGTGCGGTGTGGCGGGCTTCGTGATGCCTGCTTGTTCTACGGCACGTTTGAAGGCGCGCTGAAAGGTCTGGTCATACATGTGATGGCGACGCACGACACCGCTCCGTGGATCGGTCGAATGCGTGTGCTGCGCAAAAACCCAGAACCACGGCCAGGAATGCCCGGCGCGCGGATACTTCCGCTCAAGGGCGTCGGGAAGCGCAACGCCGCTGCGGCCCTCGGCCTGGTCCTTCAGCCACCATGCCCGTGCACGCGACAGCTGCTCGCGCAGGCTGGGTGCCAAGCTCTCGGGTAACATCAAGGCCCGATCCTTGGAGCCCTTGCCCTCCCGCACGATGATCGTGCCGTGATCGAAATCCAGATCCTTGACCCGCAGTTGCAAACCCTCACTGATCCGCATGCCCGTTCCATACAGAAGCTGGGCGAACAAACGATGCTCGCCTTCCAGAAAACCGAGGATGCGAACCACTTCATCCGGGGTCAGCACCACCGGCAAGCGCCGCGACGGCCGAGGTCTTCCGATCTCCTGAAGCCAGGGCAGATCCGTGCACAGCACCTTGCCGTAGAAGAACAGCAAGGCCGCCAATGCCTGACGATGCGTGGAGACCGAAACCTTGCGCTCGTTCGCCAGCCAGGACAGAAATGCCTCGACTTCGCTGCTGCCCAAGGTTGCCGGGTGACGCACACCGTGGAAACGGATGAAGGCACGAACCCAGTGGACATAAGCCTGTTGACATAAGCCTGTTCGGTTCGTAAACTGTAATGCAAGTAGCGTATGCGCTCACGCAACTGGTCCAGAACCTTGACCGAACGCAGCGGTGGTAACGGCGCAGTGGCGGTTTTCATGGCTTGTTATGACTGTTTTTTTGTACAGTCTATGCCTCGGGCATCCAAGCAGCAAGCGCGTTACGCCGTGGGTCGATGTTTGATGTTATGGAGCAGCAACGATGTTACGCAGCAGGGTGACGGTGTTCGGCATTCTGAATCTCACCGAGGACTCCTTCTTCGATGAGAGCCGGCGGCTAGACCCCGCCGGCGCTGTCACCGCGGCGATCGAAATGCTGCGAGTCGGATCAGACGTCGTGGATGTCGGACCGGCCGCCAGCCATCCGGACGCGAGGCCTGTATCGCCGGCCGATGAGATCAGACGTATTGCGCCGCTCTTAGACGCCCTGTCCGATCAGATGCACCGTGTTTCAATCGACAGCTTCCAACCGGAAACCCAGCGCTATGCGCTCAAGCGCGGCGTGGGCTACCTGAACGATATCCAAGGATTTCCTGACCCTGCGCTCTATCCCGATATTGCTGAGGCGGACTGCAGGCTGGTGGTTATGCACTCAGCGCAGCGGGATGGCATCGCCACCCGCACCGGTCACCTTCGACCCGAAGACGCGCTCGACGAGATTGTGCGGTTCTTCGAGGCGCGGGTTTCCGCCTTGCGACGGAGCGGGGTCGCTGCCGACCGGCTCATCCTCGATCCGGGGATGGGATTTTTCTTGAGCCCCGCACCGGAAACATCGCTGCACGTGCTGTCGAACCTTCAAAAGCTGAAGTCGGCGTTGGGGCTTCCGCTATTGGTCTCGGTGTCGCGGAAATCCTTCTTGGGCGCCACCGTTGGCCTTCCTGTAAAGGATCTGGGTCCAGCGAGCCTTGCGGCGGAACTTCACGCGATCGGCAATGGCGCTGACTACGTCCGCACCCACGCGCCTGGAGATCTGCGAAGCGCAATCACCTTCTCGGAAACCCTCGCGAAATTTCGCAGTCGCGACGCCAGAGACCGAGGGTTAGATCATGCCTAGCATTCACCTTCCGGCCGCCCGCTAGCGGACCCTGGTCAGGTTCCGCGAAGGTGGGCGCAGACATGCTGGGCTCGTCAGGATCAAACTGCACTATGAGGCGGCGGTTCATACCGCGCCAGGGGAGCGAATGGACAGCGAGGAGCCTCCGAACGTTCGGGTCGCCTGCTCGGGTGATATCGACGAGGTTGTGCGGCTGATGCACGACGCTGCGGCGTGGATGTCCGCCAAGGGAACGCCCGCCTGGGACGTCGCGCGGATCGACCGGACATTCGCGGAGACCTTCGTCCTGAGATCCGAGCTCCTAGTCGCGAGTTGCAGCGACGGCATCGTCGGCTGTTGCACCTTGTCGGCCGAGGATCCCGAGTTCTGGCCCGACGCCCTCAAGGGGGAGGCCGCATATCTGCACAAGCTCGCGGTGCGACGGACACATGCGGGCCGGGGTGTCAGCTCCGCGCTGATCGAGGCTTGCCGCCATGCCGCGCGAACGCAGGGGTGCGCCAAGCTGCGGCTCGACTGCCACCCGAACCTGCGTGGCCTATACGAGCGGCTCGGATTCACCCACGTCGACACTTTCAATCCCGGCTGGGATCCAACCTTCATCGCAGAACGCCTAGAACTCGAAATCTAACGTCCGTTCGGGCATCGAGGTCCATGTCGGGGTGGGACGGGCCCGTGGCTTCAAGATCACTTGCAGTCCGACCGCGATGTTTTGGTTGCGCGAGAGGTTGTCGATATCCTCCACTTCCATCATCAACCCTGGATAATGCCGCCGCCGTCATCGCCGCCGACGCCCGTGCCGGGCTTTTCGGGCCTGTCAGGCTTGCTCGGCCTTCAGCCTGCCTGGGCGAGATCTCCGGCGGACGGATTAACGGCGGAGCTTCGCCGCCTTTCGTGCGTGTGAAGGCCGAAGATAGTTCTCTCAAAAACATCCGTTTATGAGAGATACCAAATGTCATTTTCAGAAGACGACTGCACCAGTTGATTGGGCGTAATGGCTGTTGTGCAGCCAGCTCCTGACAGTTCAATA
>NZ_JBDIYD010000032.1:0-3102 GCF_039649255.1 Dechloromonas sp. ZS-1
TCACCCACGCAAAACATTATCGTCACTGCCACGGACAAGTCCCGCATCATGCAACCGGCCCCAACACCGGGTGTCAATGCCATGTATGACCGATACTTGCAGGGATATGAAGGTAGTGGTGTGGCCGTTAGTTCGCGCGGCGTGAATGAACTTTCAGCGTCCAAGCGTATTCCTGTCACAGGGTGGTTAGCTATCGTCGCCTTACCAGCCGATGAAGCTTTTGCACCTATTAAGGCACTAACGCAGCATATCTTCATGAGCGCACTCGTGTTGAGTTTATTGGCGATAGTTGCGATCTGGTGGCTCATCAGCAGGGTGCTGCAACAACGATTCGCTCCAATGATCGCTGCCAGCAGACAGGCATCAACGCAAGTGTCAATGGCGGAACCGATACCCGTACTTCCGACCAGCAGGCAAGATGAAATCGGGGAGCTGGTTGGTAGCTTCAATGAGTTATTGGTAACGCTGAAACAGCGAGATGACAACCTGTCTCGCGAACGGGCCATGCTACGAACCCTGATTGATGCCCTACCAGACCTTATATGGCTGAAGGATGAAAAGGGAGTCTATCTTGCATGCAATCGGCGCTTCGAGCTGTTCTTTGGTGCCAGCGAAGCTGAGATTGTCGGCAAGACTGACTACGACTTTGTGCCCAAGGAACTTGCTGACTTTTTCCGTCAACACGATCGACGCGCTATGGACAAAAATGGTCCATCGGTTAATGAAGAGGAAGTTCCCTTTGCTGCTGATGGGCATTGTGAATTGCTCGAAACCACGAAGGTGCCGATGCGTGATGCTCACGACAACATACTAGGGGTATTAGGCATCGGTCACGACATCACCGAACGCAAGGCATCAGAAGCAAAATTGCAGCACTATCGCGAAAACCTTGAGCACTTGGTAGAGGCACGTACAAAGGAGCTTTCCGATACCCAATTCGCGTTGAATCGTGCCGGCATTGCGATTCATTGGGTCGATGCGAAGACCGGGCGCTTCCTCTATGTTAATGACCATGCTGCCGAGATGTTGGGTTATACCGTGGATGAAATGCTGCAAATGAAAGTGCCGGATTTGGACCCGAATTTCCCAGAGGGAGATTTCAGTCAGGTCACGAATACCATGTTCGCCCACGGAACCGCGCACTTTGAAAGCGCATTGAGGCGCAAAGACGGAACGCTGATTCCCATCGAGTTGGTGGGCTACGTCTTCCCGGAACATGAAGGGCAGATAGGGCGATTCATTACCTTCATCACTGACATTAGTCAGCGCAAGAGCCAGGAACAGGTGCTTCTCGAAGCAAAGGAATCTGCCGAAACTGCCAACCTAGCCAAGAGCCGCTTTCTGGCGAACATGAGCCACGAGATCCGCACCCCGATGAATGCCATCATCGGGTTGACTCATATCCTACGTCGCAGCATCAAGGTCCCCGAGCAGGCCGACAAACTAGGCAAGATCGCGGCCTCTGCAGATCACCTACTGGGTGTCATCAACGACATCCTCGACATTTCCAAGATCGAGGCCGAAAAGGTCATACTGGAAAAATCAAACTTTGAGCTCGAATCTCTGCTTTCGCGCATCAGTATGATGCTCATCGACCGCATTCATGATAAACACCTCGAACTCATAATCGATGCCGAGCCGGGAATGGGAGTGGTAAGCGGTGATGCCACACGATTGGGCCAGGCGCTGCTCAACTATCTTGGTAACGCCATCAAGTTCACCGAGCAGGGCACTATCACCTTGCGGGCACGTATTCTCGAACGAACCGAGGGCGACATGTTGGTGCGTTTCGAAGTTCAGGATACCGGGGTTGGGATTCCCGCTGAAGCCCTAGGTCGCCTGTTCCAATCTTTTGAACAAGCAGACAACTCAACGACCCGCAAGTATGGTGGTACTGGACTTGGGCTCGCGATTACCCGTCGTCTTGCACTCCTGATGGGTGGAGAGGTCGGCGTCGAAAGCACGGAGAACGTTGGCAGTATATTCTGGATGACTGCACGACTCGGACGGGTGAGCGCCGAGGTTGGGCGCTACCTAATACCGGCATTGCAGAGCAAGCGTGCCCTCGTTGTTGATGACAACCCGGTGACTCGCCTTGTCCACGCCCAGTTGCTGCGTTCGGTTGGCATGGAGTGTGAAGGTGCTGCATCAGGGGCCGAGGCCATCCGTAAGGTGGCCCTTGCAGACGAGGAAGGCGTGCCGTTCGACCTACTGCTGATCGATATGTTGATGCCGGATATGGATGGGTTTGAAACGCTTGTGACACTACAAGTCAGCCGGCTGAGCGAACAACCGATGGCATGGCTGGTCACTGCCTCCGGCGAAACTGCGATCATGTACGATGCACCACATGCCGGATTTGCCGAAGTGCTACTCAAGCCCCTGTCGGCAGCAATGCTTCATGATGCCCTGTTAAAGCATCTTCCGGCCCTGCTGGGTAAAGAAGAAGCCGGGACGGTCAATCAATCTGCAAACGCCGATGCGGCGGCCGAGGTCCTCAAGCGCGACTATCGTCACTTGCACCTTCTGCTGGTCGAGGATGAACCGATCAACCAGGAAGTGGCACGAGACATGCTCGAGGAGATCGGCTGGCAGGTTGATGTTGCCAATGATGGACGCGAGGCGGTGGATCTCGTTACCCAGCATACTTATGACTTGATCCTGATGGACATGCAGATGCCCAACATGAGCGGTTTGGAAGCTACCCGCCTGATACGTCAATTGCCCAACCGGCAGGGCATGCCGATTCTGGCAATGACAGCCAATGCTTTCAGCGAGGATCGTGAGGCCTGCTTAGATGCCGGCATGAATGACTTCCTGACCAAGCCAGTCGCCCCCGACAAGTTGTACGAGACATTGCGAAAGTGGGTGGCCAAGGCATAGTTTGGCTGTGACCGCTCTGTAATTTTGCCAACCTCGATGGCTGCTTAAGTATCAATATGCGGACAACCAACTTGCATCTGCCATGTGTCGGCTTAGGGTCGGGTCCAGCTGTAGCGCAGAATAGGAAGCAGACATTCAGTGCTGTAGTGTGCTGAAAGGCAGCTTGCCGCCACGTTGCTGCCCGACACCGAGCAATGGACCAACGGCCGCAAAGGCCGA
>NZ_JBDIYD010000033.1:0-1951 GCF_039649255.1 Dechloromonas sp. ZS-1
TGGAGTACCTGTCCCATAACTCATCCCTCCGTAGCTGGCTATAAATTACACCACCACACTGTGGGACTAAACACTTAGATCCTGATTGCGGATGACGGGCGGCTTACCGCCAGAATGCCGCCCGACACGGACTGATCCGGCAACGGCAGCAATGGCCGAACAACTGCCGAGTGGTACTGGCATGAAGCTAAATCTCGCACCGATTAAACATCTGTCGCGGCAAACTGTGCCAATGGTTGCTGGGTTTTCGACTTGCTACTTGATTTCTTCTGATGAATTGTCGGTAGCGGGAGACGATACGCATTGGCGAGGTCGTCCTGCATTGCTCTTTTTTCGTGGAGAGATGCCTCGGGTAAATGAGCGTTTATTTCCTGGTGTCTTAATCTGTTCAATGCTCTGTTCGTCCTTGCACAAGTAGGGGATGACCTTTTCCTTGAGTACAGTACGTTTGGCCTTATCGGTGTGGTCAATCATCCCGAGGGCACATTCAGCATACTTGTTTTTCTCACGATTGCAGTTGTGGAATATACCTTTGCCGTTGGTGATCTGATTTTCCCAGTATTCCCCGATCTGGTCGCCCTTGTACGCGTCCTTATTGATCTTCTGTCCGTCAAAAAAAAGGAGGCTGTGGATGTGTGGTCCCTTTTCCTCTGTGTATTCCCTTTTTGCGATGTAGCCAATCATGTTCCCAAAAACAGAGGGTTTCGCACGGCGGTTGTTGAGCAGATGTGTGAGATCCTTGTTAATGTCGTCGAGTGAAGCTGTTCTGGCAACTTCCTTCTTGTAGCCTAGGTCGAGGCGTATGACCTGAACCTTTGAGTGCTTTTCGAGCAGTTGGTCGACGTACTCTGCGGTGCTTTCACTCATGCGTTTGCTGTTTCCGCTTTTTGCCATTTCAATACTCCCGATGGTTGTTCGGAGAAGTCTCCATAGTATGTATACCAAAGGAGTAAAAAGTTGTTCTGCGGAGCGAGGTCTTGGGCTGTAAGGGGCAATGTTGTTGGGAGTTCTGGCTGACCGTACGTGGCTTCGTGTGATGTGTGTTAGTAATCGAGTACTTGTTTGTTATTAATAATACTAATAACCTGAATTCTCCCCATTTTGCCGTGCACTGAAAACGGTTGGTATACGAACTATAATTACCCACCATAAAGGGGGTGGCTGTGAAGGCTGCTGATGTACAAAGTTATGCCAAAGCGATCTTCGCCTTCATCTAGAAAGGACATTTTTCTTCTTGATGTGCGTAATTTTCGGATCGAGCTTCTTGTCTTCGTTTTTAGTGCTGGGTGAGCTTGAGGGCTTGGGTGATTCGTTTTTGAATGGCGTGTGTACAAAAAAATGATGCGTTCGTGCGACAAAATCGCACGAACGCATCGATTACAAGGTCTCCAGCCTAGTTAGGTGATGACGTATTGGCTGAAGAAGTTCTGGTTGAGATTGATGATCAGCGGGGCTTTCCGATGAACTTGTGTAATCCAGATGACATTCTGGGACAACAGAACGTCAATCGCCGGAACGAAACGATCTAGTCCTCGAACCGGGCCGAAACGATGTACTGTGTTGCGAGGAACCGTTGCACAACCGAATATCCCAAAGTTCTGGTACAGGTAGCGCTTGATCTTTTCGGCGTCCAGGACCGCTGGCGGGATTTCAAGCGACGGGGAGAATAAGAGGCGAAACTCTTCCGCATGGAACCAGACAATCGCAAAGGCTCGCTCGACGGTGTCGGTCGTGATTTTTCCTTCCTGACGTGAAAAAACGTGAAGGATCGCTGCTACACGGCCGACGTGCTCCATCAATTTTGAGCCGAAATCACGGATTTCACAAAGATATCCCCCTTCTCGCAACATCGCCTCAATATCGTTCGCTCGGACGCGACGTCCCCCCGTTTTCAGTAGCAATGGGCTTTAGAGTCCATGGTTAATTTACCTGATTTCTGAGCGAGTGATTT
>NZ_JBDIYD010000034.1:0-1666 GCF_039649255.1 Dechloromonas sp. ZS-1
TGAAGATTCTCGTTCCCGTGAAACGGGTAGTGGATTACAACGTAAAGGTTCGCGTGAAGGCGGACGGGACGGGCGTCGATCTGGCGAACGTGAAGATGAGCATGAACCCGTTCGACGAGATCGCTGTGGAAGAAGCGGTGCGCCTGAAGGAAGCCGGGATTGCGACGGAAGTCGTGGCAGTGTCCTGTGGCGTGGCAGCCTGCCAGGAAACCCTGCGCACGGCGATGGCGATTGGTGCCGACCGCGGCATTCTGGTTGAAAGCGACGCGGACCTGCAGCCGCTGGCCGTGGCCAAGCTCCTGAAGGCGGTGTGCGACAAAGAGCAACCGCAACTGGTCATCTGCGGCAAGCAGGCGATCGACGATGACTCCAACCAGACGGGCCAGATGCTGGCTGCCCTGTCGGGCTGGGCGCAAGCCACCTTTGCTTCGAAGGTCGTGATTGCCGACGGCAAGGCGACGGTGACCCGTGAAATCGACGGCGGTCTGGAAACCCTGGCGATCACGCTGCCGGCGGTGGTGACCACCGACCTGCGCCTGAACGAGCCGCGCTACGCGACCCTGCCGAACATCATGAAGGCGAAGAAGAAGCCGCTGGACACGGTGAAGCCGGCGGATCTGGGCGTGGATGTCACGCCGCGCCTGACCACGATCAAGGTCAGCGAGCCTGCCAAGCGCAGCGCAGGCGTGAAGGTGGCCGATGTGGCCGAACTGGTTGAGAAGCTGAAGAACGAAGCGAAGGTGATCTAAATGGCCATTCTTGTCATCGCAGAACACGACAACGGCAGCCTGAAGGCCGCCACGCTGAACACCGTTGCCGCCGCCCAGAAGATCGGCGGCGAGATTGACGTCCTGGTTGCCGGTGCCAACTGTGGCGCCGCTGCACAAGCTGCCGCCCAACTGCAGGGCGTGAGCAAGGTCAAGGTGGCCGATGCGGCCCACTACGACAGCCAGACCGCTGAAAACCTGACCGCACTGGTCGTGGCCAACGCCGCAGGCTACAGCCACATCCTGGCGCCGGCCACCACCTTCGGCAAGAACCTGCTGCCGCGCGTCGCCGCCCTGCTGGACGTGGCCCAGATTTCCGAAATCACGGGTGTGGAATCCGCCGACACCTTCGTTCGCCCGATCTACGCCGGCAACGCGCTGGCGACGGTGAAGAGCGCCGATGCGGTGAAGGTCATCACCGTTCGTACCACCGCCTTCGACGCGGTTGCCGGTGGCAATGCCGCGCCGGTGGAAGCGCTTGCCGCCTCGGCCGATACCGCCCAATGCACGCTGCAGGCCCGCGAGTTGACCAAGTCGGCGCGTCCGGAACTGGGCGCCGCCAAGATCATCGTCTCCGGTGGTCGCGGTCTGGGCAGCGGCGAGAACTACCATCAACTCCTGGAGCCGCTGGCCGACAAGCTGGGTGCGGCGCTGGGCGCCTCGCGCGCTGCGGTTGACGCGGGCTTTGTGCCGAACGACTATCAGGTTGGGCAGACCGGGAAGATTGTCGCGCCGCAACTGTATGTGGCGGTGGGGATTTCCGGTGCGATCCAGCACCTGGCGGGGATGAAGGATTCGAAGGTGATCGTGGCGATCAACAAGGATCCGGATGCGCCGATCTTCCAGGTTGCGGATTACGGCCTCGTCGCCGATCTGTTCGAAACCGTGCCGCAACTGGT
>NZ_JBDIYD010000035.1:0-1348 GCF_039649255.1 Dechloromonas sp. ZS-1
TCGGCCAGAAGCGGCCATTCTTCCTACAAGCAATTTTTGTCAGAAATGGTTTTGTAAGCTGCCGTTGAAATGCAGGTTGCGAGGAACGGTCGCTTACCAAAAACGAGCCTCCATCGCATAGGGTACAAATTAGGAACTAACCATGAACCCCGAAGCTGTCTCTCGGTGCTTGGTCGCGTTCGTTCAAGCCATAATCTCGTATGACCGACGCGACGCGCAAACGGTAATTTGCGAATACCCCATGGCGTCCCTCGCTTTGAGCAAGGCGATGTTCATCCTGATTGCGCCACGCACGAACAGCTTCTTCATCGCGCCAAAACGAAAGGGATAGATATTTACCTTTCGTCGTCAGACTTTCAAAGCGCTCGATGGAAATGAAGCCATCAATTTTTTCCAATTCGGGGCGAAGCGAAGCAGCGATTTCGAAATAGCTACTTGCCTTATTTTCTTCCGGCCAAACCTCAAAAATCACTGCAATCATCTTTTTTCCTCATGTTCGGTGAGCCGACTCTCAAGCTGAGTACTTACCTTCGGCCATTCATCATCAATAATGCTATATCGTATGGATGTGCGCTTGCGGCCATTTGGCATTATTCGTTCATTCCGAATAATGCCCTCTTGAACAGCGCCAATACGCAGAATGGCCGCTTTGGAGCGCTCGTTCAACAAATCAGTTGTAAACTGAACGCGAATACATTGAAGCTGCTCAAAGGCGTATCGCAGCAATAACAGCTTGCTCTCTGTATTTGCAGCCGTCCTTTGCCAACTCTGTGAATACCATGTGTGGCCAATTTCGAGCTTGCGATTCTCTCGGTCAATCTTCCAGAAACGCGTTGAACCAATGATGCTTTGGTCACCGCTGAGAGTAATGGCAAACGGCATAACACTCCCTTCGGCTTGCCCCCTCAGTGCTTTATCGATGTAGTCATCAACTGTCTCGGCAGAAGGAATAACGGTGAATGGTAGTGACCAAAGTTCTCCATCCGCAGCGGCGTCAATAAGCGACTGGGCATCGGTATGAAGTAATGGGCGTAGCGTGACGAGAGAGCCTTGTAGCGTAGGAGTCATCTTTTTTGAGCTAACAGTTAGCTTTCTGTGGATGTGGGATTCTTAAGCTCATATGGCGGATTGGATTCGTTCCATCGTTGGAGTATTGACGGGCAGTAGTGCCAAGGCTCCGCAGGATTCTCGAGAAATACAGTTGTTTGTATATATAACCACGCTTGGCTATCCAGGCCAAAGAAAACGCCAATTTTCAGTCAGTCGATTGTTCGTCCAACTGCATTGTCCGCTTCAGAACGCATTGCCGAGATTGCCAGTTTTACAGCCAAGTTCCGCTTAGGGTCGA
>NZ_JBDIYD010000036.1:0-1216 GCF_039649255.1 Dechloromonas sp. ZS-1
TGTATTGACCCAGCAGAACCTGCTCAACTTACGCTGCTAATGCGAATGCCTCAGCAGGGGTTTTCATACCGAGCGACTGATGCGGTCGCCGGCGGTTATAGAACTCGATCCAGTCACCAATCACACGACTGGCGTGTTGCAAGCTTTCAAAGCGATGGCGATGCACGCATTGCTCTTTCAATGTCCGGATCAGGCGTTCGATCAAGCCATTCTGCTGTGGCGTATGGGGCGTGATGAACTCCTGCCGCAAGCCATAGCTGCGCACCAGGGCGGTATAGCTGCGGCTCGTGAAGACCAGGCCGTTGTCCGAGCGCAATAAGAACGGCGCCTCGACTCGCCCCAAGGTGCCGAAGCGGGCAATCAATGCATGCTCCAGCGCCGATTCCGCTGTCTTGGCCTTGCCGCTACGAGACAGATGCCAGCCCAGCAGTTCGCGGCTGTGGCAGTCAGCTACAAGGGCCAGCACCGCCCAGCCATCGCGCCCGGCCCAGACCCGGCACATGTCCGTAGCCCAGCGCTCGTTCGGCCGCGTCGCCACCGAGATCCGGGCCTCGATTCTGGGCCGAAAGCCAACGGGCCGCTTTCTCACTTGCCAGCCCTTGAGCTGGAAGATGCGCTGCACTGTGTTTTTGTTCATGTCGAGCAGATGCGCGACGGTGCGGTAGCCGAAGGAGGGATTCTCCTCGATCATCTGCTTGATCGGCGCCGCCAGTGCTTCCTGAATCTTCGGCGTGGCCTTCACCGGACGGTAATAGACGCTCCGGCGTGGTATGGCGAACCACCGGCACAGTTTGCTGATCGAGACGTGAATGCCGTCGGCCATGAGTCCCTGGTGGATCGTCTCGATCACTTGTCTTCCTCGCCCAGCAGGGACTGCAATTTTTTTCTGGCACGGAGCTCCAGCATGGCTTCGCCGTAGGCTGCCTGCAATTCCTTGAGTTGCTTTTCGTATTGCTCCCGCATGTCCAGCGGGTTGGTGCGCAGGGCGTTCTCCATGCCGCGTTTGGCATCGTCAACCCAGCTTTCAATTTCCGATGGCGGCAGGTCAAATGCCCGGCTTGCCTCGGCCACCGTCGTCTTGCCTTGCAGTATTTCAATGACCAGCGCGCTCTTGCGCTTGGCCGTCCAACGCTTGATTTCTTCTTCCATCACCATGCTCATCTCGGGTCACTCCTTCAAGGTTAACACCTGAGCAGGTTTTTACTGGGTCAATACA
>NZ_JBDIYD010000037.1:0-1205 GCF_039649255.1 Dechloromonas sp. ZS-1
CGACGTCCCCCCGTTTTCAGTAGCAATGGGCTTTAGAGTCCATGGTTAATTTACCTGATTTCTGAGCGAGTGATTTGGCATAGGCTGCTGGGGTCAAACCGCCCAGGGATTTTTTCGGTCGCTCCTCGTTGTATTCACGGCGCCAGCCTTCGATGACGACCTGGGCATGGCGCAGGCTGGTGAACCAGTGCTCATTCAGACATTCATCCCGGAAACGCCCATTGAACGATTCGATATAGGCGTTCTGATTCGGTTTGCCCGGTTCGATGAGAAAGAGTTGGACGCCACGGGCATGCGCCCAGGTCAGCATGGCCCGACTACAGAACTCCTTGCCGTTATCCGTCCGAATCGCCTTGGGCAAACCTCGCGTCTTGGCTAATTGATCGAGTGCTCTGGTCAGTTGCATGCCACCGATCGCACGCTCCGGAACGATCGCGACCGCCTCGTGCGTTGCGTCATCCACAACAGTCAGGCTTTTGATGACGCGCCCTTCCGCTGTCCGGTCGAACACAAAATCCATCGACCAGACCTGATTGGCGGTCGAAGGGCGCTCTAGCGGGTGACGATCCGACACCGGGACCTTCTTCCGCTTTCGCCTTCTCACTTGCAGACCGGCCTCGGCGTAGAGCCGATCCACCCGCTTGTGATTCACCACCATGCCAGCCTGCCGCAGCTTCAGATAGATCATCCCGGCCCCGTAGCGCCGATGGCGTTGGGCGAGGGTGACAATCTGCTCCTTCAAAGCCGCATTGCGATCCGTCGCCGGCCGGTAACGGAATGAACTCGGACTCATACCAATAAACCGCAATGACCTTCGCTCGCTGAGCCCCTTGTCGATCAGGTAGCGCACCAGATCACGCCGTGACGGTGCGCTCACCACTTTTTTCGCAGGGCTTCCTTGGCGATCTCGTTTTCCAGCATCGTTTCGGCCAGCAGCTTCTTCAAGCGCGTGTTTTCCGTTTCGAGCTCCTTGAGCCGCTTGGCGTCCGACACACTCATTCCGCCGAATTTGCTGCGCCAGAGGTAGTAACTGGCTTCCGAGAAGGCGTGCTTGCGGCACAGTTCCGCAACCGGCATCCCTGCTTCCGCCTCCCGCAGGAAACCAATGATCTGTTCTTCGGTGAATCGCTTCTTCATGTCCAATCTCCTTGTCGTGATGGATTGGACTCTAAAGTCAGGCGCTACTCAATTCCGGGGGGACGTCG
>NZ_JBDIYD010000038.1:0-1002 GCF_039649255.1 Dechloromonas sp. ZS-1
TGTTTAGTCCCACAGTGTGGTGGTGTAATTTATAGCCAGCTACGGAGGGATGAGTTATGGGACAGGTACTCCACGGATGCGCCCGTACGACAGAGGCAGTGCGTCGAGCGATACAACATAGTCAAGCGAGCCTGAACGCACTGGCGGCGCAGTACGGGATCAACCCAAAGACGGTATCCAAATGGCGTCAGCGCCAGCATGTCAATGATTCGCCCATGGGGCCGAAGCAGGTCCGTTCATCCGTTCTGACACCTGAAGAGGAAGCAGCAATCGTGGCGTTTCGCCGCTATACGCTTCTGCCTTTGGATGATTGCCTCTACTCTTTGCAGTCAAGCATTCCCCATTTGACGCGCTCGTCCCTGCATCGATGCCTGCAACGGCATGGTATTTCACGATTGCAGGATGTTGAGGGCGATAAGCCAGCCAAGAGGAAATTCAAGGCTTACCCAGTTGGATATTTCCACATCGATATCGCTGAGGTGCAGACCGATGAAGGCCGCTTGTACCTGTTTGTGGCTATCGATAGAACATCAAAGTTTGCCTACGCCGAGCTACACCCACGAGCGACACGCTTGATTGCTCGTGATTTCCTGTCCTGCCTGATTGAAGCAGTGCCCTACACAATTCACACCATCCTCACCGACAACGGTATCCAATTTGCCGTGCGCAAGGGAACAGAAGGAAATTGGGCTATTCCGTTTGATCGGGTATGCAACGCCCATGGAATCGAGCATCGCCTGACTCAAGTGCGTCACCCGTGGACGAATGGACAGGTGGAGCGCATGAATCGAACCATCAAAGATGCCACGGTAAAGCGCTACTACTACCAGACACATGAGCAGTTGAAAGGTCACTTGCAGACCTTCTTGATGGCTTACAACTTTGCCAGGAGATTGAAGACCCTGAAGGGCCTGACGCCTTATGAGTTCGTCTGCAAAACCTGGACAAAAGAACCCGAACGCTTCAGGATCAACCCGATCCAGCACACCGTGGGACTAAACA
>NZ_JBDIYD010000004.1:0-257732 GCF_039649255.1 Dechloromonas sp. ZS-1
CAGTTACGGTGGCTATGCCATAAATCCGTCAGGTGTAAGGGGAAACTCGGCCTTAAACTGATTTGTGCAACAAAGCCATTCGACGACGACAATCTTGCCGGCCACAAAAAAAGCAGCCGTACCCAACTAGGGTAAACGACTGCTTTTCATAAAACTTTAGCGGGGAATTTAAATATTTTTACATTCAGGCCGAAAGCCACTCCAGCAGCGGCCCCCACTGCTCGACATCCTTGCGATGCCGGGCTTTGGGCGGATCGAAAACCGTCATGCCCTGAGTCGCCACATTGACATAGTTCTGGGTATTTCGCAAATACGCCAAAATTGGAATATCGAAATGGCGCATGTACTCTTCCAGCATCCCGGCGGCCTTGGTCCGCGGATCCACGCGCATGGCCACCACGCCGATTCGATCCCGACGCCCGCGCATGTCGTTGCGAATCGAATTCAGGAAATCTTCCGTGGCCGCCATATCAAAAATCGACGGCACCAACGGGACCACGACCTTATCCACCACGCGCAGATAATCGTTGAGTTTGTATCCCTGCAAGCCCGCCGGTGCATCCAGCACGACCCAGTCAGCCTCCTGCGGCAGATTCAGAACAATCTGCCCGCCACCGAAATAGCCGGTCACCGGCGGCAGAGCCGGCTCACGGAACGCCATCCAGCGCAAGGCGGACTGCTGGCGATCCAGATCGCACAAGGTTACAGACTTGCCCTGATTGGCAAACGCCCCCGCCAGATTGGTCGACAAGGTTGTCTTGCCTGCCCCGCCTTTTGGATTGGCCACCAGCACTGCTCGCATATACCACTCCCTGAATTATGGTTGCCATGATTATATTCATCGACGCAGCCGACTCCTACACGAATAGAATAGGCACTTTTGTACCGCCACGCCGCCATGACCACCAAAGTTGCCCAAGATCGCCAGGGGATTCAGTCCATCGAGGTTGGCTTCAGCCTGCTCAAAGTACTGGCCGCCCACAACCGACCGATGATGCTGCGCGACATTGCCAAGGGGGCCGGCATGCCGCCCGCCAAGGCGCATCGTTACATGGTCAGCTTCATGCGCATTGGTCTGATTGAGCAGGATGCCGCCAGCGGCCGCTACGATCTTGGCGCCTACGCGCTGGAACTCGGCCTCTCCGGCCTGGGGCGACTCGACCCGGTTCGGCTGGCCACCCCGATTCTTGAAGAACTGTGCGAAACCGTCCATGAAACAGTGGCTCTGGCTGTCTGGGGCACGCACGGCGCCACCATCGTCCGGATTTTCGATGCGGGCGGCCCGGTCACGGTTACCCTGCGCGCCGGCACGGTGCTGCCGCTGTACAACTCGGCCACCGGCCGCGCCTTTTCCGCCTTCATGCGCGCGCCCTACCTGAAGAAGTTGCTGGACCAGGAACTCGACAAGCAGGCCAAGGAACAGAAAATTGCCGTCACGACCCTGCGCCGGCAACTGGAAAAGCAGCTCACTGAAATCCGGGAACACGGCATTTCGCGCGCCACCGGCAGCCTGACGCCGGGCATCAACGGATTCAGCGCACCGGTCTATGACCACACGGGGCACATGGTGGCGGCGATTACATCGCTGGGGCCCGTCGGCGAATTCAATGTGGAATGGGATAGCCCGGTTGCCAGCGCCATGCTGCAGGCAAGCGCCTTGCTTTCACAAAGACTAGGCTATCAGGCGGCCAAATAAGTGGCGCAAACCTGGTGCCCCCGCTCGGAATCGAACCAAGTCCTGATGATTACAAATCAACTGCACGACCTTCATGCTACGGGGGCGCTCTGATTGGAGCGGCCGCGATTATAGCTGTTTGAACGAGAACGCGATACATGACCACACCGACCAATCCGTTCGAAATCGCCCGCGAGACGCTGAAGTTGCTGGCAGCCCGGCGCACCCCGCCGACGCCCGACAACTACCTGACGATTTATCACGAAATCAGCGGCACGCAGCCGTCGACCGCCGGCTTTCCGGAAAAGCAGCTGCGCTCGCTGGCCAACGCCCTGCCCCGCTCTTCGCCGGATCAACTGCGCCTGGCCCGGCTGCTCGATGAGGCGGTCAAAAGTGCCAACTGGGACGACTACCAGCGCGCCCTGAGCGAATTTGTCGCCAACCTGGCCGAATCGCAGAAGCTCGGCTGGGCACAACTGATTGGTGACCTGATCGTGCAGTGGGATGCCAAGCACGTCGGCCTGACCACGGCACGCAAGCGCGAGGCGCTCGACCATATCCTGAACAGCGCCGGTGCGAATCCGGACAACCTCTACACCCGCCTGCAAAACCTGATGCGAGCCTGGGGACAGGGCAAGCCGGAGTTGCGTTCGGACGACAAAGAGGTCACCGAGAGTGCTCCCGCCCCCTTGACGACGGTCGACGGCAATTTATTGCCCGAAATGCGCGAGCTCTTTGCCTACACGCTCGAAACCGCCATCTCGACCCAGCTTATTGCCTCGCCCGCCCTGGCCAGCGACGCACAGGCCCTGGCCAAGACCATCCGGCGCGCAGCCACGCCGGATGAGCTGAAGCAGTTCCTGACCCAGCTCAAGCGTTTCGCCTTCAAGCTCGAACTGCTCGCCGAAGACCAGGCCGAATTGCGCAACAGCCTGCTCGGCCTGCTCCGCCTGCTCGTCGAAAACGTGACCGAACTGGTCCTCGACGACCAATGGCTGCATGGCCAGATCGAAGTGGTGCGCGACATCATCACCCAGCCCTTGTCGCAGCGCGCCCTCGACGATGCCGAACGGCGCCTCAAGGAAGTGATCTTCAAGCAGAGCCAGCTCAAGTTCAGCCTGCAGGAAGCCAAAGCCTCGCTGCAGAAAATGCTCGCCGGTTTCGTCGACCATCTGGCCGACTTTGCCGATGCCACCTCGGATTACCACGACAAGATCGAAACCTGCGCCCAGCGCATCAGCAGCGCCCGCGACATTTCCGAGCTCGGCACCGTGCTCACCGATGTCATGCGCGAGACCGAGACCATCCAGCGCAATGCCCAGAAATCCCGCGACGAGTTGCGCAGCACGCAGGCGCAGGTCAAGGAGTCCGAAGCACGCATCCGCGAACTGGAAGACGAGCTCGCCAAGACCAGCGAACTGGTGCGCTACGACCAGCTGACCGGCGTTCTCAACCGACGCGGCCTGGAAGAAATGTTCGAGAAGGAAACGGCCCGCGCCAACCGACACGACACCGTGCTCTGCGTCGGCCTGCTCGACATCGACAACTTCAAGAAACTCAACGACTCGATGGGACACGACGCCGGCGACCAGGCCCTCGTCCATCTGGCCCGCGTCTGCCGCGAAACCCTGCGACCGCAGGACACGGTCGCCCGTTACGGCGGCGAGGAATTCATCATCCTGCTCCCGGAAACCCCGCTGGCGGATGCCACTGCGGCCCTGACCCGTCTGCAGCGCGAGCTGACCAAGCGCTTCTTCCTGCACGACAACGAAAAAGTCCTGATCACGTTCAGCGCCGGCGTCACCCAGATGCAGCCCGACGACACCCAGGCCAGCGTGCTCAAGCGGGCAGACGAAGCCATGTACCAGGCCAAGCAGACCGGCAAGAACCGCGTCGTTCAGAGCTGAGCGCAGCCCCGCATGATTTCCCTCTGCATGATCGTGCGCAATGAAGCCGAGCTGCTTCCCGGCTTTTTGCAGGCAGTAGACGGACTGTGGGATGAGTTATGTGTGGCCGACACCGGCTCGACCGACGACACCTGCCGGATCCTGGAGCAAGCGGGCGCCCGCCTGACTCATTTCCCCTGGATCGACGATTTTGCCGCCGCCCGCAATGCCAGCCTGGCACTGGCAACGGGTGACTGGGTGCTCTACCTCGACCCGGACGAAACGCCCAGCCCGACATTGATCGCAGCCATCCGCGCGCTCGACGACGACCCCACGGCCGGTGCCGCCACCGTGCTCATGCGTAACCAACGGGAAACCGGCGACTACACCGAAACGCGCCTGCTCCGCCTGTTTCGGCGCCGCCCCGGCATTCGTTTCGAACATGCCATTCACGAGAGCGTCAATCCGACGGTCAACGCCATGCTGGCCGCAGAAAACCGAGCCCTCCGGCACCTGCCCGGCCATGTCGACCATGTCGGCTATACCGCCCACTGGATGCGACAGCGCCAGAAGCGCCAACGCGATCAGGCCATTCTCGAAACCGCGCTAACCCAACGGCCGGACGACCTTTACAGCGCCCACAAGCTGCTGGAGCTGGCGCATTACTGGCAGGATGCCGCGCTCGCCCAATCGACCGCCGAGCGCCTGCTGGACACGCTCTCGCACCTGCCGGCCGATGCCCTCGCTCGCCAGCACTGGGGCGGCGACCTGCTGGCGAGACTGGCCCGGACATTGGGAGAACAGGTCCCGGCCCGGGCCCTGCAGATTCTCGCCCTGCGGCCGGTCGTCCCCACACTGGACTATCTTGAAACCCGCGGTCTCTTTCTCGAAACTGCCGGCGACCTGCGCGGCGCCGAAATGGATTTCCTGGCCGCCATCACCGCCTGCGAAGCCGAGCGTGCGCCTGCAGCAACCCACATCAATGCGCTGCTCGGCCTGACCCGCCTGGCGCTGGCCCGTGGCGACCTGGCCGCCTGCACCAGCACACTCAGCCGCGCGCTCGAACTCAACCCGCAGCACCGCCTGGTGCTGCGTTACACCCTCCTGCTGGCCAACCTGAGCGGCGGCAAGGCCCAGTTAATGGCCTGCTGCCGCGACCTTCAGCAACGCTTCGGGATCGCGGCGGCCCTGCAGGAATTGGCCCCCGAATTCGGGTTGACCGTCGGCGAGGCCTCAGGCCTTGCGTCGTAGATAGCCACAGCCCACGAGCGAGGTCATCAGCTTGTCGGCGTAGTGGGCATCCGTCTCGAATTCCGGATGCTGCTTGAGGAACTCGACCACGGCGGTTTTCGGGTTGTCGCCCACTTCCCACGGACGGTTCGGGAAGGAACCCGGCGGCATGTCTTCGACGATGGTGTCGAACACGATGCAGTAGCTGCCCGGCGAGACCAGCGGCGCATAGGCGGCCAGCTCGGCCATCACGTGTTCGTGCGTGTGGTTCGAGTCGAGGCAGACGAGGATGCGTTCCTTACCCTTGGCCAGTTCATGCACCTGCTGCACCACGGCCGGATCGATGCTGGAGCCCTGAATCAGCTTCAGGCGCTTGGCCATCGGATGATTTTCGATCAGCGGACGGTTGTGATCGCGGATATCGATGTCGATGCCCACCACTTCGCCGTGGCCGATCAGTTCGAGCAGCGAGGCGGAGTAGATCACCGAGCCGCCATGTGCCACGCCGGTTTCGATGATCAGATCCGGCTTCACCTGCCAGACGATTTCCTGCAGCGCGATCATGTCGACCGGGTTCTGAATGATCGGACGGCCCATCCAGCTGAAGTTGTACACCCAGTATTTGCGCATGGCCTGCGAAATCCAGGCCTGCGACAGCCCCTTGAACTCGGGATCGCGGGTATAGCTGACGATGCGATCCTGTTTTTCCTGTTCGAATTGTTCCAATGGATTCATGGCGTCCCCGTTTCTGTGAATCGATCAAAAATTGAGAATGCGCCGGGCATCGGCGCGATGAACGTAAATGGCCTGACCGGTATGCAAAGCCATGACACCCGGCAGGTCCATCTCGGCAAAGTAGTCATCAGTCACTTGCTTGCAATCGACATAGGCCGGCCAGCCATAATCGTCGAGCACGACCACCCCGCCATCGACCAGGCGCGGCACCAGATATTCAAGGCAGGCACGCGTGGCCTGCCCGGTATTGATGTCGATGTGGGCATAGCGCACCTTGCCCACGCCCGCGCCGGCAAAGGTATCCGGCACGAAACCCGGGTGAAAATCGAGAAAATCGGCGAATGCCGCCAGATTGGCACGCGTTTCATCCAGCGAGACGTCATCGAAGCTCCCCCCGATCCGGGCGGCGCGCTCAGCTTCGGTGAGACCCGCCTCCGGAACACCGGCAAAGGTATCGAAGAGATGGAAGCGTACCCCACCACCCACATTCTGCAAGGCCGTAGCAGCCAATAGCGCCGAGCCACCCCGGAAGACCCCACACTCGACAAAATCGCCCTCGACGGCCTGCAAGGCCAGCTCAGCCATACGCAGCAGGACATAGGCGCGCGACTCGACGCCGAACCCACGCCAGGCCCCCCGCTCAATGCGCTCGGCCTCCTCATAGATGATCCGGAACATCGCGTCATGCCGCCATGGCATCGCAAACGGCCCGCAGCAGGCGAGATCGTAGCGCTCGCCTTCGGCGTAAATCGGCGCCAGATTGTTCAAGACATCCATGACCCGGCCGCCGGCCTTCACATGGGCCAGGATGGCTTCTGCCAAGATTAGATCGCTCATCGCAGGGACTCCGCATAGACTGCGCACAGGCCGGCCAGATCATCCAGCACGGCACGGGGTTGAAAAGAGGGAAATTCGGCTTTCAGACGGGCAATCCGGATGGGAGGAAAATCAAACGCCGGCGCCCCCGGCCGAACCGACCAGGGCACATTCAGGATCTCGGCAATCTTCGCCACCAGCTCACCATTGCTGACGTTGCAACCTGAAGCAAGGTTATAGAGGTCGCCCGCACCGTTGTGCAGAATATCGATCAACTGAACCACCGCATCCTGCACGTGGAGATAGTCCTTGCCCGAATCAAGGGCCGTTCCCAACTCGATCCGCCCCTGCTCGAGCCCTTCGAGAATCAGGCTGGCCAGGAAGTTGCGGGAACTGAAATCGGCACCATAGACATTCGACATGCGCACGACCTTGATGCCGGGCCGCCCGGCATTAAAACAGAGGCTCTCGCCGAGCAGCTTGGAGAGGTTGTACAAATCGCTCATCGAGCGCGCCTGGACGCTGCAAACCGCCGCTTCATCGGTCTCTCCCGCTGCACTGTAAACACGGGTGCTGGACAGGTAAATCAGGCGATCGAACCGGGCCTCGCGCAGGACGCGCGCCAGATAGCTGACATGGGCCTCGACCGTAGCAAACGGCTGCTCACGGAAATCCGAAGTCAATCCGATACAGTAATACACATCGCCCAGCGGCTGCTCGAATATCGCGGCCTCTCCGCGCGCCGGCGCCCAGACCGGTTTTTTCAACGCCCTCAAGAACCGAACCAAATTCGAACCGATGAACCCACCTGCACCTAAAACAGTATTCAGCACCTATCTCTCTCCGGGCCTCGCCTAATTTAACCAAGATCAAGGCAATCTAACTTTGAGGACCCCTTGGCGTATCATCTGCCGAAGGACGGTCTTCATGCTACCAGTTTTTCCTGACACCGTTTTCTGACCCAGAACTCTCGCATCTGCCCAAAAAACGAGAGGAGATCGGATTTTCGATGGAATGATGCCCTACGACATAATTGTCTAGATGGATCTAATGGCGGTAGGATTCGTGCCATCAGCCTTCAGCAGGCTGATCAAAGACTTGAAATGGGGATTTTATGGGTCTCGACGGCTTTTATGCACAAATGTTGCGAATACGACTCTTTGAGGAAGCGTTACTCAAGTTGTTTTCACGCGGCATTTTACGTGGGACGGTTCATACCTGCTTGGGACAAGAAGCATGCGCCGTAGGTGTCGCTGGAGCGCTTGACCCTAGGCGAGATACAGTTTGTTCCAATCATCGAGGCCATGGCCATTTTTTAGCGTTTGGCGGGGATATGAAGGGGCTCCTTGACGAAATCATCGGGCGCGATTCGGGCATATGCGCAGGCAAAGGCGGTAGCCAGCATTTACACTCAAAGAATTTCTATTCAAATGGAGTTCTAGGTGGCATGGTGCCCGTCGCAACGGGAATTGCTTTAGCCCAGAAGCGCAGCGACCAACAGGGTATTAGCGTCGTTTTTGCTGGCGATGGCGCCATGGCAGAAGGCGTCATCTACGAGGCGATTAATATCGCAGCACTATGGAGCTTGCCGCTGCTGCTTGTGATCGAGAACAATCATATTGCCCAAACCACACCCGAAATACTGGCACACGCCAGCCCAATCGAGAATATTCCTGTCGCATTTGGCGTCTGCACCGAAAAAGTAGATGGCAATGATGTGCTGGCCGTTCGATCCACCACGGACCGGCTAATCGAGGAAATGCGCGTAGTTCCAAGTCCGCGTTGCCTAGTGCTCGACACCTGCCGCCTAGGTCCGCACAGCAAGAGTGATGACACCCGTGCGAAGGATGAAATTGCACGTTGCCATGAGCGCGACCCTCTCAAGAAGGTCGAAGCACAACTGCCCGCTGCAACGATTGCGAACACTCAAGCGCGTTGCAATGGGGAATTGCAAGATTTGCTTGCCGAATTTTCTCTGACCTAACCCATGGCACTTACTTATCTTCAGAGTTTGCAAAAAGGATTGAAGTCTCTATTTGAGAGTGATCCACGGGTAATACTGCTGGGCGAAGACGTTCTTGATCCCTATGGCGGTGCATTTAAGGTCACTACTGGACTTTCAACCCTTTATCCAGATCGCGTACTGACAACTCCGATTTCTGAAGCGGCGATTACAGGGATCGGTGCTGGCTTGGCTTTGCGCGGGAATGTGCCAATTATCGAAATCATGTTTGGAGATTTCCTGACACTGTGCGCTGACCAACTAGTTAATCACGCAGCCAAGTTTCCGTTGATGTATTCGAATGTTTTGTGTCCTTTGATCATTCGCACACCGATGGGTGGCGGTCGAGGCTACGGGCCGACACATAGCCAGTCGATCGAGAAAATGTTCTTTGGCTTACCGGGACTCAAAATTATTGCACCCTCTCACTTTCATTCTCCTGGTCGAACTTTGCAGAAAATCGTGCAAGCAGAACAAGGGCCGGTGATATTTATTGAAAGCAAATTACTTTATGGAGAAAGGTTGCAAGAAGCATCCCCTGGTTTCGTGTTTGACGTAGTCAAAGATGAAACAGGATACGAAACAACTATTGTTCAGAATTTTTCCGTGGGGGAGGTCGATGTCGCTCTCATAGCCTATGGGGGCGCGACTAGGCACTTACCGAACCTTTTACGGGAGTTGGCTATAGACGAAATTCGCGTGGTAGCGATATTCCCTGAGTGCATTGATCCATTTCCGCAGGATTTACTGGTTCAGTACACGGCCAATCCCGGCAGAATTGTTATTGTGGATGAAGGTCATGATGGATTTAACTGGGCAACCGGTGTTGCTGCATGTCTTTACGAAAAACTCTGGGGACGTTTGCAGGCACCGATAAGAATAGTTGCTTCGGAACGAGAAATAATTCCAACATCTCACACCCAGGAAAACGAAATGCTAGTTACCAAAGAGAAGATTGAGGCTGCGATTCTGGAGGTAATCTCATGGGAATAATTCTGCTAATGCCCATGATCAATGTTAACGATCAATCAGTCGAATTAGTCAGTTGGTCAGTTAATGACGGAGACTCCGTGCGAAAAGGGGATACCCTTTGTGTCGTCGAGACAACAAAAAGTGCCGTGGAGGTGATCGCCGAAGCTGATGGGGTCCTTCGAGCAACCGCCCCATCCGGACAAAGCTATGAGGTAGGGTATCCCATTGGCTTTATCGCTGAATCAGCCATCGAATTAGTGCCCGATCTGACACCACCAGCCCCCCCCCCCCGTGACGCTATTGCGCCAGTGGCCTCACAAATGCAATGGACTAAGAAAGCCAAGATATCGGCGGACAGACTGGGAATAGATCTTGTAATATTAGCTAAACAGCATCCCGGCGAGGTTGTTAATGAGGATATGGTCAAAGCTGCTGCTCGGGATTTGAATTCTCCCGTAACGTCACCTTCGGCCTTTAAGGCTGCCCCAATCAATATCAGATTCGCACATGAAAAAAATATTGAGCGCATTCTCATCCTGGGAGGAGGTGGAGGTGCCGCGCTGGTATTGGATATCCTGGCACGGAAGATGAACCAGGCAGCAGTAGGAATTCTCGACAACAATCCCAAGATGGCAGGAATGGAATTGATGGGAATTCCGATTTTAGGAGGATTCGAATTAGTTGATGCCCTGTGGCGGGATGGTGCATTCGATGCGGTGATCTCAACTATCGTGCGCGATGTTTTTGACCGCGCCAAGATCTACAACCGATTTATAAAAATGGGCATTCCATTCACCAACGTCATTGACCCCGAAGCTAGAATCGGGCGCGATGTCATTCTTGGCAAAGGCAATCTAATTATATACGGCGCCTATCTAGCGACAGGTGTTAAAATCGGGAATAACAATTTCCTCGCTGCCGGAACATTTATCGAGCATCACTCCGAAATTGGAAACCACTGCACCTTTGGTCCAAGGACTTCGCTTGCTGGAGCAGTCTCTGTTGGCGATCACGTAAAATTTGGTATGCAAGTCGCCATCGAACCACAATTAAAGATCGGTTCCGAATCTGTCATTGCGTCTGGTGTAGTTGTTACTTCTCATGTGCCGGCACGTACATTAGTCAAGAGCACGACTAACGCAGTATTTCGCACTGTCAAATAAAAATCTAAACCCAAGGGGAGCACGACAGACCCATCTGTGTTTCGAGAGCCAAGACGTTCTTCATCCGAAGAAAAGGATTACCGGCATGCAATGAATGAATATGCTTGAAAAAGCGCGGGGACTGCATTCGAAAAATTCTCAAAGCATGTCTCGCAGCAAGATTTTGCTGCGCTTTTCATTGACGAAATCAATTTTCCTTGACCTTCCCCCGAAAAACCGTAGCGGTGAAAAGTAGAGATTTCTGGCAAATTTAGCGCCCATCTGGGCAGGAGATTTGACATGAAGAAATCGAAATACACCGAAGAGCAGATCGCGTTTGCATTGCGTCAGGCGGAGTCCGGCACCGTTGTTGGAGAGGTCTGTCGCAAGATGGGCATATCCGAGGCGACGGTCTACAACTGGAAGAAGAAATACGGTGGTCTGGGCGTCACCGGGTTACGCCGGCTGAAGCAGCTTGAAGAGGAGAATGCGCGACTCAAGCGCATGGTGGCCGATCTGAGCCTGGATAAGCAGATGTTGCAGGAGGTCATCCAAAAAAAGCTGTGAAGCCAGCTTGCAAGCGTGAGCTGGCGAACTTTCTCATTGATGCCTACCGCGTCAGTATTCGGCGAGCGACGGCCGTGATTCAACTGCGCCAAGCAACATATTTCTATCGCCCCACGCCGAGAGACGACCGTGCTGAGCGGCAGTGAATTCGTGAGATTGCGGCCACGCGCATTTGTTATGGTGCTGAACGCATCCACGTACTGCTGCGGCGCGAAGGCTGGCTGATCAATCACAAGAAGACTTACCGAATTTACTGCGAGGAAGGCCTGAACCTGCGTAGCAAGCGGCCACGTCGTCGGGTTGCTGCCGTGGTTCCTATCGCTGAGTGACGCCCGTGAGAAGATTGAGCATTGGCGTTTGGATTACAACGAATTCAGGCCGCACAGTTCGCTGGGCAACCTGACCCCGAGCGAGTTCCGCATCGCTCACCTTGAAGTCGGAAACCTCTAATTCCGACTGCTCGGTTAGCCGGGAGGAGGTCACTAAGTAGCCAAGTGAAACGCTGGCCATCTTAGATTTGGCAGCTCTTCGATCTTTACGCATTCAACACCCCCCATTCGAGCCACATATATAAATTACGCGCTGCTCGACTGAAGAGGCAAAACGCCCCCAATGCAACAAATCAAGAAAACAAAACGGGATGCAGACGATCGCGCGGCGACACATCGATGGGCGGCAAAGGCCAGTCAATCCCGACACTCGGGTCATCAAAACGCAGCCCGCGCTCTGCGGCTGCGCAATAGGGTTTGGACACCATGTACAAGATGGCGGACCCGGCATCCAGCGCCTGAAAGCCGTGGGCGAAGCCCTCCGGAATCAGCATCATCAGGAAATTATCCGGTGTCAGTTCCTGCGCAAACCACTGGCCATAGGTCGGCGAATCCGGGCGGATATCCACCGCAACATCCCAGATACGGCCGCTGGTACAGCGCACGAACTTGGTTTCGGCATGCGGCGAGACCTGATAGTGCATGCCGCGCACGGTCCCGGCTTTCAGGGTCAGGGACTGGTTGCATTGCTGGATGGGGTCGGGAAAGCCCGCCCGCGCCAGGGTTTCCTGGCAATACAAGCGGGAAAAATAGCCACGGTCATCGCAGATTGGCGCCAGGCGCGCCAGGCGCAAACCGGCCAAGGGCGTATCGATGAAGTCCATCAGGCCTGCCTCAAGCGGGTTTGATAAGCGGCAATCTGTTGCCGGGTGAGGGCCAGCACCGCCGCCGGGGAGGCATTTTGTGCCGCTTTATACCAGTCGACCGTCTGAGCGAGCGCTTCGTCGATCGGCCACTGCGGACGCCACCCCAAACGCGCTCGCGCCTTCGCCGAGGTCAGACTGAGCAAGCCGGCTTCGTGCGGCGCCGCCGGGTCGATCTCATGGCGCACGGTCGCACTGCCGCCCCAGAGGCTGGCCATGCTGGCTGCCACCTCACCGACGGCACGCACCCCGGCCTCATCCGGCCCAAAATTCCAGGCTTCGGCAATCGCCTCGCCGCGATACAAGCCTTCCGCCACACGCAGATAGCCCGACAAGGGTTCCAGCACATGCTGCCACGGGCGCGTTGCCTGCGGTTTTCGCAAAATCAGGGGCTGACCTGCGGCAAAAGCACGGATGGCATCCGGCACCAGACGATCGAGCGCCCAGTCACCGCCCCCGATCACATTGCCGGCCCGAACGGTCGCCAGCCCAACACCACGCGCGCTAAAAAACGACGTACGCCACGCATGCGCGAGGATTTCCGTGGCCGCCTTGCTGGCGCTATACGGGTCATCCCCGCCCAGCGGTTCATCTTCGCGGTAACCCCAGTCCCATTCGCGGTTGCGGTAGCACTTGTCGGTCGTCACCACGACGATGCTGCGGACCGAGTCGACCGCGCGGCAGGCCTCAAGAACCTGCATCGTGCCCGTCACATTGGTCGCGAATGTCTCGACCGGCTCGCGGTAGCTCGATCGCACCAAGGCTTGTGCCGCCAGATGCAGGACAATCTCCGGCTGACAGGCGCGCACCATCTGCACCACCGCATCGGCATCGCGGATATCGACAAGGTGGTGCCCGTGCAACAACGGCGCCACGTCTGCCGCCACGAACAACTGCGCCGGCGACTCGGGCGGCAAGGCCATGCCCACCACGTCAGCGCCCAGTTCGCGCAGCCAGATGGCCAGCCAGCTTCCCTTGAAACCGGTGTGCCCGGTCAGCAAGACCCGCTTGCCGCGCCAGAAGGCCGCATCCGGGCCGGACCAGCGTTCAGTCATGCCAGACTTTCCAGGGCGCCTTGCCGGAGGCCCAGAGTTCTTCCAGCAGGTTCTTCTCGCGCAGCGTATCCATCGCCTGCCAGAAGCCGCTGTGATAGTAGGCTTCCATCTGCCCTTCCGCCGCCAGCCGGTTCATCGGGTCCTGTTCCCAGGGCATGGCATCGTGCTCGATGTAGTCGATGACCTTGGGCGACAGGACGAAAAAGCCGCCATTGATCCAGCCGCCATCGCCCGGCGGCTTCTCGCGGAAACCGCTGACCTGGCTGCCGGACAGTTCGAGCGCACCATAGCGCCCGGGCGGCAGCACCGCGGTCACGGTGGCCAGACGGCCATGCTGCTTGTGGAATTCGACCTGTTCCGTGATGTTGACCGTCGAGACGCCATCGCCGTAGGTAAAACAGAAAGGCGCATCGTCATCGAGGTACTTGCGCACGCGCTTCAGGCGGCCGCCGGTCATCGTATCCTGGCCGGTATCGACCAGCGTGACCCGCCACGGCTCGGCATGCTCTTCGTGCACTTCCATCCGGTTGCCGCGCATGTCGAAGGTGACATCGGACGAATGAAGGAAGTAGTTGGCGAAGTACTCCTTGATCACGTAGCCACGGTAACCGAGGCAGATGATGAACTCGTTGATGCCGTGGCTGGAGTACTGCTTCATGATGTGCCACAGGATCGGCTTGCCGCCGATCTCGATCATCGGCTTCGGACGCAGATGCGACTCTTCGGAAATCCGGGTCCCCAACCCCCCGGCCAGGATCACGGCCTTCATGCTTGCCCCTCCTGTTGTGCACACCAGCGCTGCCACATGCCGCGCAGCGCTGCCTCAAAGTGACGGGTAAATCGTGCCGCATCCATGAGCGGGCTCCCCTGCATGCGTTCACGCAGGTTGGCGCGTTGCGCCATCAGGTAGTCCCGATCCGTTGCCAGACGGGCAGCCAGCGCCACATACTCGTCCTCCGTCTGCGCAATCAGATGCGACAGGCCGACGTTGGAAAGAATCATGACCCCCATGCGCGACATCAGATGGCGGCCGGCGAGCGTGACATACGGCACGCCCATCCAGACGGTATCGAAGCCCGTTGTGCCGCCATTACAGGGGAAGGGATCAAGCGCGCAGTCGATTTCGTTGTACAGCCGATACTGGTTTTCCTTGCGGCGCGGCACCAGCTCCAGGCGCTCCCGGCTGACGCCATACGGCGCAAAGCGGGCGGCAAACTGGTCGGCGATGGCCGGGTCGGAAAAGGTCGTCCACTCGAGCATCAGGCGGCTATCCGGCACGGCGACCAGAATCCGGGACCAGACCCGGATGACATCCTCGGTCACTTTGGCCAGGTTATTGAAGCACCCGAACGTCACGTAGCCGCGCGTCTCGCACGGCGCCTGCTCAGCCACGGCAGGGCTGTTCAAACCCGGACGGTACACGCAATAACTCTCGGGCATGCGCCAGAGCGTTTCGGTACTCAGATGCTCCGTCATGCCCTCCGGTTCGGAATAGCGGTTGGTGAGCAGATAATCCATCTGGCTCACCCCGGTCGTTGCCGGATGCCCCAGCCAACCAAACTGGACCGGGGCAGCGCGGCGTGCAAAGACCAGCAAGCGGTTCGCCGCGGTATGGCCGCTCAGATCGACGAGAATGTCGATGCCATCGGCCAGGATCTGTGCATGCAGTTTCTCTTCGCTGAACGCCCCCACGTTATGCCAGCGCGTTGCCAGGCCTTTCAGGCGGCGGGTGACATGATCCGTGACGAAATGGGTGTAGTAGGCATGAATCTCGAACTGTTCGCGATCCAGCTCTTGCCAGACGGGGTCCACAAAATATGCAACAGCATGATTCCGTAAATCACCGGAGACAAAACCAATGCGCAATTTGCGCTGAGGCTCTGGCAAGTTAGCAAACGACACCGGCAGAGTAGGCATCACCTTCCGGCAATGAGTTTCATTGTAGACTTGAGCCTCAGCTAAAATCTCTTCTGGCTGAACATCAGATGCATACATCATCGAAAAAATCAGGTTGCTATGATAGCGTGGCTCAGCGACAGCGAGGCGCTGAATATCCAAGCTTTTCCGCATCTCTCCCAAATCTTTATAAATGATTGCGAGATTTGTAGCAGCCCCCAAAAACTCGCTCTCAGGAGGTTCACTGGCCAAAACAGCGCTCAGGTAATCTACCCCATCTTTTGAACGCCCAACCCGATGTAAACACAACCCATATTCATAAGACAAACCAGAAAGATCTGGCTTAATCTTCATTACACTCTCATATTCAGCCAATGACTCTCCATGTCGACCGAGCATTCCGAGCACAGTCGCGTGAAGCTTCAGGGACTCTGCATCGCGCGGCTCCATTTCTATAACCTTGCGCAAGCATCCTTCTGCATCACCAAATCTTTGCTGCATAAAAAAGATACGACTGAGCAAACTCCACGCTGGCCCATAATCCTCGCGCATACCAATGGCTTGGCGGCACAACCGCGCAGCACGCTCAACGTCCCCCCTAATCTGGGCAATAGAGGCCAAGGCAACACTGACCTCTGGACGAGGATGAGCCCTCCCTGCATCAACCAATACAATTTCAGCCTGATCCGTATCTTCCATGCTGATCAGCAACATCCCTTTCTCTAGCAACAAATCGCTGTTCGACGGAAATTGCATGAGGGCATGATCAAGCCGGCTTAGCGAGCGCTGAAACTCCTTCGCATGACGCAAGGCTCGACAATATTGCACAACCGGAAACGGATCAGTGGGTTTGAGGCCAATACACCGTAAGAGATAAGGCTCCGCCGCCAAATAATCGCCTGACTGCACTAAAGCAGCAGCCAAGTTAGACAGCAGTCCAGGATCATTCGGCGACAACATAACAGCCCGTCGGTAGCACTCTATGGCTTCCGGAACGTACCCTTGCATTTCCAGGAGCGCCCCGAGGTTACTCAAGGCTTCAGGCGACTGCGGCCGTAAAGCCAGGGCTCCAATCAAATAAGGCTTGGCATCGTCAGTGCGCTGCAGTGCACGATAGAGAGAACCCAGAGCACTCATGGCCTCGAAACTTCCCGGCATCACCTCCAGCGCAGCTTTGTAAGCGGCCTCCGCCCCCTCCATATCCTGACTGTCGCGCAGGATATCGCCCTGGGTTACCCGGAACAGGGCAACATCCGGCGACAAACTGACTGCTTGCCCGACGAGATCAAGAGCCACGTCCAGCATTGAAATTTCTCGGGCCAGCAATGCGAGCAGATGCCAAGCATCGGCACATGCCGGATCCTGTTCCAGCGCTGCGTGATAACAACGCTCCGCATCATCGAAACGTCCAGCCTTGTGGTGATCGAGGCCTTCGCCTACCAGGCGATCTGCATTGTTCTGCATGAGAGGAAACCGTTCTTCCGGAGATCAGCAATACCCAGACAAAGCAATCTCCGTTCCAGAATATGCAGCTAGGCTTCGTTTTTTTGTTGAGTGCACCAGTGCTGCCACATCCCGCGCATGGCCTCGGCAAAATTCGCAGCAAATTTTGCCGCATCCATCAGCGGGCTTGCCTGCACGCGTGTCCGCAAACCCGAGCGCAACCGGCGCAATCGATCCGAATCCTCGGCAAGCGCCACAGCCACTTCTGCGTACGCGTCCTCCGTCTCGACCACGAGTTCCGAAAGACCTGCATGCGAGAGGAGATCGGCCCCCATCCGGGCCATCATGTGCCCCCCCGCCAGGGAAACTAGCGGCACCCCCATCCACAGGGTATCGAAGGTAGTTGTTCCACCATTACAAGGGAAGGGGTCCAATGCAATGTCGATCCGGTTGTAGAGGTGATATTGATGCTCCGGACGCCGCCCCAGCAACTCGAGTCGATCACCGGCAACCCCACCCGCCGCGAAGCGGGCCCGGACATCATCGGCAAAAGCGGCCTCATCCAGACCATTTGCCTCCAGTAGTAGTTTGGCGGTTGGCAGGCGTTGCAAAATCCAACACCAGAGCGCGATAACCTGCGGCGTCACCTTGGCAAAATTATTGAAGCAGCCAAAGGTGACGTAGCCATTGTCCTCAAACGGCGGGTGATCAATCGGCTCAGGACTGCCGTCATGCGGCCGGTACACACAGAATACATCCCGCATGCGCCAGGGTTTTTCAACCAACAGATGCTCCGTCATACCCGGGGGATCCAGGATGCTGTCGGTCAGCAGCCAGTCAATTGCCTTCAGGCCAGTGGTGGACGGATAGCCAAGCCAGGTTACCTGTACAGGCGCAGGCTTGCGGGCAAAGGTCAGCAAACGGTTTCCGGCGGTATGGCCCGCCAGATCGATGAGAATATCGATGCCGTCCTCCCGGATCCGGGCAGCAAGGGCATCGTCAGTCATGCCGAGAACCGGGCGCCAGACATCCGCCAAGGCCTCCATGCGCTCAGTCACCGAATCCCGCTGACTCTGGTTGTAATAGGCGTAGATAGTGAACTCAGAACGGTCAAGGTACTGCCACAGCGGCTCAACAAAGTAAGCAACAGCGTGACGCCGGAAGTCTGGAGACACAAATCCGAGGCGCAGTCCTTTACCTGGATCAGGTGCGTTAGTATGCCCCCAATCCGATTTCCAAAAGCGAGCGGCATGCATTCTGTCGAAGTTACGTGCAGTCTCCGCCGTATAGTCAGGCATCCACCCCTGTCCACAATATATGGAAGTAAAGACTAGGTTGCTTGCAATCGCCGCACTCCTTGGTGCCGCCAACACCCCTTTCTGAAAACAGGCGACGGCCTCCAGCAAACGCCCTCTGTCCTTGTATATGCCTGCGAGATGATTCCAAGCAACAAAATCACCAGGATCCAGCGACAGTGCATGGCGAGCGAACATTTCCGACTCTTCAAGACGCCCAAACTTATATGCTGTTTCGGCAAGAGCACTCCAAGCCGCAACATTCCTCGGCTCTAACTCAACCGCTTTAAAAAGAAGTGGTAAAACCTCTTCACAAACGCCAGCAGCGAGCAGTACGCCAGCAAAGTTCACCAAAATACCGGGCACGTCCGGGTATCTGCTCATGGCATGCTGGTAAATAGCAATGGCGCGGGCAACATCCCCCTGGTGACGATACGCCAAAGCACAACGATCAGCCTCATGGCAAAAGACTTGTTCATCAGCCTTTAATGTATCGAGCTCTGCAAAAATAGCCGCCAATACAGCATCTTCGTGTTGTGACGGGATAGACAAGGAGACAGAACTCAAGCTTCCTGATCGGACCATAAGGATCATTCAAATTTTTTACGAAAGGGCATCAAGTTTTCCTCTGACTGTCCGATAACTCTCTCAAGAGAAGTTATTTCTGCCCGCACAGGGCCCTAGGAACAGCACCACGTCGAGGAGAATCAAAATGCCGCAAGTGATTAATACTAACATCCCGTCCCTTACCGCGCAGCGTAACCTGAATTCGTCGCAAAGCACCCTGAGCACGGCGCTGAACCGTCTTTCCTCCGGCCTGCGTATTAACTCAGCCAAAGATGATGCCGCAGGGATTGCAATCGCAACTCGCCTGGAAGCACAATCTCGGGGCATGAGTGTTGCAATTCGTAACGCCAATGATGCCCTTTCGTTCCTCCAGACAGCAGAAGGAGGGATCTCAAAAGTTGCCGAATCGCTGAACCGCATGCGCGAACTGGCCGTTCAGTCTGCAAACGGCACATATCAATCAACTGATAGAAAAAACCTGCAAGAGGAATATGCTCAGCTTGCCAGCGAAATCGATCGCGTCGTAAAGCAAACTCAGTTCAACAAAATCGACATGCTGAACGCAGGTAATAGCCAAACCTTTCAGGTTGGAGCAAACGTAGGACAAACTATTGTTGTCCAAATTTCCGACCTGGCCAACGCATCTGTCACGCAGACCGGCGGAACTGGATCCTCGATCTCTAATGCCGATGGGGCGACGAGTGCGATTAGTGCAATCGACCAAGCACTTGACTTTATCAATACGCAAAGAGCCCAGCTTGGCGGCATGCAGAGTCGCTTTGAATCTGTTGTATCTCAGCTTCAGATTGCCCGAGAAAATCAGGAAGCCTCCCGCAGCCGTATTTTGGATGCTGACTTTGCTGAAGAAACGGCACGACTGACCCGCGCTCAGATTCTTCAACAGGCCGGGACCGCCATGCTAGCTCAAGCCAATGCAGTACCCAACAATGTGCTGAGCCTTCTGCGCTAAAACCGGCAATTTTTTCCGGCCCCGTATCGCGCGCTGTAATAAATAGCCTACCGCGCGCGATACGCCAGAAAGGACCCGCATCATGAGCATCCAGAACATCAACGGCGCCCCCCCCCCCGGCTATATCCAGCCCCAGGTCGAAGCGGCACAACGCCAGGCAGCAGCAGCCCGCCGCGCAGAAACAGAAGTCCAGAAGACGACCGAAGTCACGCCTGATACGAAAAAATCAGTCGCCGAACTTCAAAAGGAAGATGTCAAAAAGGCCGTCGACGACATTCAGAAGTTCGTCAGCACGAAGAACCAGGACCTTCAGTTTTCCATCGACGAGGAACTCGGAAAAACCGTCGTCAAGGTGGTTGACCGCAGCACCAAGGAAATCATCCGGCAGTACCCTTCGGAAGAAATGCTGCAAATTGCCAAGGCACTCGACAAGCTTCAAGGCCTTCTGGTCAAACAACAGGCATAAATCCTGCTACTAGCGCGTATTCGGTTTTAGCAAGGAGCACCTCATGGCAGGCATCACCTCACTCGGCGTCGGTAGCGGCCTCGATGCGGAAAGCATCGTGACCAAGCTCATGGCGGTTGAGAAACTGCCATTGACTCAGCTCACGACACGCACCAACACCTATAACGCCAAGATTTCTGCCTTTGGCGCGATCAGCAGCGCCCTATCGACGCTGAAAACCGCTGCAACAGCATTCGAATCAAGCAAGACGAACCTGCTGACAAGCACGGTCTCGGACAGCAATGTCGCCTCGCTAACCACGACAACCAGTGCAGCCCCCGGCTCTTACCAACTCGAAGTCACTCAGCTTGCCAAGGCACACACACTGTCCAGCCGGGTGATCTCCAACAGCAGCGAAGCACTCGGAACGGGCCAACTCACCATCACGAACGGTAGCAACAGCTTTTCGATCACCGTTGATGGGACAAACAACACCTTGGCCGGCATTCGTGATGCCATCAATGCAAAAACCGAAAACACCTCGGTGAAAGCAAATGTCATCACCGACGCGTCCGGCAGCCGCCTTGTTCTGACCAGCAAGGAGACCGGCGCATCAAACACCATCTCGATTACGGTCAACGACAACGACGGCAACAATACGGATGCCTATGATGCGCTCACCAACACATCGCCCGGTCTCTCCCAACTGGCTTACACGGGCGGCGCAAACAATCTGTCGCAGATTCAGGCAGCCCAGAATGCGGCGATCAAACTTGATAACGTTTCCCTGTCGTTCAGCTCAAACACCATCACGGATGCGATCGCCGGGACCACGCTGAAGCTCACGAAAGAAAACGCAGGCGCCCCAGCAACCGTTACGCTGAGCCGAGATAGTGCCGGACTGAAAACACTGGCCGATAATTTTGTCAAAGCCTACAACGATCTGCGCACGCAGGTCACCAAATATACGGCCTATAACGCTGAGACAAAAACCGCCAGCGCCCTCACCGGCGACTCGACCGTGCGCTCCATTGATCGGCAGTTGCGGGAGGCGCTCCGTACCGTACCGGCAACCGTCACCGGCGATCTGAAGCAACTCGCAGACATCGGCATCAGCATTGATGCCAGTGGCACAATGGCCGTAGACAGCACCAAGTTCGACAAGGCTGTCACCAACAACTTTGCCAATACGCAATCGATTCTCGACGGCTACGGCAAAGCGCTCAAGACAACCATTACCGGTCTCACTGACACCAATGGCGTCATTGCGGCACGGACCACCGGCATTAAGAACTCAATCAAATTGCTGGATGACCAAAAAGAACGCCTGAATGACCGCCTCAGCGCCATTGAAACACGCTACCGGGCACGATTCTCCTCCCTGGATACACTCGTCTCAAGCATGCAGAGCACCAGCAGCTTTCTGACACAGCAAATCGCCAAATGGAGTTAAGCGACTGAATGCAACCAAAGGCACCTTCGGGTGCCTTTTTTGTTTTATTGGCACGCATCATGCTTTAAGTTGAACAACGATCGATCAAGCAGGATCGTCCAGACAACTTTTGCAGGAGGAGTGCCATGCCTCAAATTATTAACACCAATATTCCGTCCCTGACGGCGCAACGGAATTTGAATACGTCGCAAGGGTCGCTTTCCGTTGCCCTGAATCGTCTCTCATCGGGTCTGCGCGTTAACTCAGCCAAAGATGACGCAGCAGGCCTGGCCATTGCCACCCGCCTTGAAGCGCAGTCTCGCGGCATGGGTATGGCCATTCGCAATGCGAATGACGCCATTTCCTTTGTGCAAACGGCAGAAGGCGGGATTGCAAAGATCAACGAGGCACTTCAGCGGATGCGCGAACTCGCTGTCCAGGCAGCCAACGGCACCTACACCGCTAGTGACAGAGAAAACCTGGATGCCGAATTTCAGCAACTTAGCGCTGAAGTCGCTCGAGTCGCTGCACAAACTGAATTTAACGGGCTGGCCATGTTTAATGGCACCGCTGGTTCTCAAACCTTTCAGGTCGGGGCAAATGTTGGGCAAACAATTGCTATCCAAATTGGCGCATTCACAGGAAGTAGCATTACGCAAAATGGATTAAGCATCAATACCCCAGGCAGCGCCACCAGTGTTCTCACCGCCATTGACTTGGCCATGAACACCGTCAATACGCAACGAGCAAATCTCGGGGGTGCCATGAGCCGCCTGGATGCGGTAGTCTCGCAGCTACAGGTCTCCCGGGAAAACCAGGAAGCCTCGCGCAGTCGGATCATGGATGCCGATTACGCGGAAGAAACAGCGCGCCTGACGCGTGCCCAAATCCTGCAACAAGCAGGCACGGCCATGCTCTCGCAAGCGAACTCGGTCCCGAACAACGTCCTGTCCCTGCTCCGCCAGTAAGCGCTACCCAAAGCACTCAAGTTGTCGCAAAATTGTCCGATATCAGGGAAACGGGCCGGTAAGAATTGCCGGCCCCGGATGGCTCGCTCCTCGGGCCGCTCCCCGATTTGTCGCAGAAAGTGATTATTCGTGTTTGGTTTTGGACAACGTAGCGCAGAGGCTTACTCTCAGGTCGGCCTGGAAACCTCGGTACAGACAGCCGATCCATACCGGCTCATCCTCCTGCTTTTTGAAGGTGCCCGCGACGCCATTCTGCTCGCGCGTTCCGCCATGGAGCAAAAGCAGATTGAGGCACGTGGCTTGGCCATATCGAAGGCGATCGACATCATTACGAATGGCCTCAAAGCCAGCCTGGATCAAGAGCAAGGCGGCGACCTCGCAGGGCAACTGGCTGATTTATATGAATATATGACCATCCGCCTACTGCATGCCAACCTGAAAAACGACAAAGCCGTTCTGGAAGAAGTCCTGACCTTGCTTGAAGAAATTCATTCGGCGTGGCGAGAAATTCCGCCCGAAGAGCGCCATCTACCCCTATGATCGCCGGCACAAAACCCTCACTCCTGCGTTTTTACGAAGCGTTAGCAGAGTTCAACAAGCGCATCCTGGCTGCGCGCGAAGAGAGTGATTGGGATTTGATCGAACAGTTGGCAAGCACGCGACAAAACTGGATTAGCCAGCATGATGCCGGCAAGTATTTGCCGCCTACGCCGCCTGAGCGGCAAAAAATTCTCCAGATCTGCCAGCAGATTCAGGCAAGCGAATCGGAACTGCTTGACGAAGCGCAAACCTGGCAAGGCCAGATCCAGCGCTTCATCATGAACTAAGCGCACTCGCCGGACATCAACCATGATTCCGCCCGACGTCGCCAGTCGTCTGCGCAGCGTACTCCCAGAAACCGCGACACTTCAGACCGCAGAGCAAAACCGCGCCCCGTTGCCAGCGCAGCGCGTGCCGGATGTACTCAGCAACCTTGCGCCCGGGCAACGGATTCTGGCGGAAATTCAGGCCTTGCTTCCCAATGGCAACTACCGCGCCGTCGTCGCACAACGCGAATTGACGCTGGCACTGCCCTTTGCAGCAAAGGCAGGCGACACCCTGGAACTGGAAGTTGTCGAAACCGATGGCAAGATTTCACTCGCTCTGGTTGGCCAAAAAGGCAGTGACAGTGCGACGGCAAAGACCTCAGATTCGGTCAATACCAGTTTCAGCAAAACAGGAAGCTTGATCAACAACCTGCTGGGCGAGATTGACCGGGATGGCGGAAAAGCCAAGCCTGCCGCCCTCAACGGCAACCAGCCGCTGCTACCCGACCTGGAAATAGAAGCCGGGCGTCTGGCACCGGCGCTGAAAGAAGCGCTGACCAAGAGCGGCATGTTCTACGAAGCACATCAGGCGCGCTGGGCCTTGGGTGAAATGCCCATGGCCCATTTGCTACAAGAACCGCAAGGAAAGCTCTCCAGCCTCACCCCCGCCCTAAGCCAGCCCTCAGCCCCCCAGGCCTCCCCCCCCTCCGAAGAGGTCAGCCAGGATGATGTTCGGGTATCGCTCTCCGGCAAAGCCCACACATCCGAAACAGATGCCCCGGCGCATGCGAAGACACACGAACCCAGCGCATCCAAGCCAGGATCTGACCTTGAGACCGTCACATCACGCAGCCCCCAGGAATTGCCAAGCAGCCAACGGCCAGCCATTGCCCCCGAACTGACTCCGCTGGTTCAGCAACAGCTCAACGCGCTGGCGACTCAAAACTATGTTTGGCAAGGCCAAGTATGGCCGGGGCAAACGATGCAATGGGAAATCACAGAAGACAATGGTCGCCCCAAAAGCGCACCGGAAGACATGCCGAGCCGCTGGCAAACGCGACTCCAGTTGACGCTGCCGAATCTGGGCCAGATCGATGCACGCCTCCGCCTCGGAGAGGGTGGGCAACTTGAGTTATCCTTGACGGCAAACAGTCAGAACAGCGAACTGCGCTTGCGTCAGGCACAAACCGAATTGGCCTCCGCCATGCAGGCCTCCGGCTTATCCCTCAATAAATTTACGGCCCATCATGGAGACGACGCCTCCGCTTGAAAAAATCCGCGAAGCCATCGCCCTGGCATACAGTCAGAGCGACAGTGCGCCACGCGTCGTCGCCAAGGGAAAGGGACGAATTGCCGAGCAAATCATTGAAAAAGCTCGGGAAAACGGCATCTACGTCCACGAGTCCGCCGAAATGGTCGCCCTGCTGACGCAAGTCGATATTGACCAGAACATTCCCGCCGAACTCTATCTTGCGGTTGCAGAATTACTGGCCTGGCTCTACAAGCTTGAGAACACCACAGAATCATGACCCATCACCCTCCCCCCGGCCCGCCGTTTGAACTTGACGCTCCGGAAAACGCCCCCTTCCTGATTGATCGCACCACTGAAATCACGGCCTATCTCAAGCAATTGCAGCAACGGCATGGTTTAGTCACGGTCTACATTGGCGACGGCAGCCAGTTCTTTGTTTCATCCTTGCTGGCGGTCGACCTCGATGCAGGCCTGTTGTTCCTGGATGCCCCAGGGCAGGCAGATAAAACACCGTCACCCAAAGACACCCTGACCTGTTCCACCCTCCTCGATCACATCACCCTGCAGTTCCGCAGCCAGGGGCCACGGATCGAACACACTGCAACCGGGACGCGGATCGTCTGCACGCTGCCGCCACAGCTACTGCGACTGCAACGAAGGGAGTTTTTCCGCCTGGAATTAACCAGCGAGCCAACAGTACATTGCCGTTTGGCCGGGCAGCGTGACGACGGGACCCTGGAGAGCCTACAGCTACCACTTCAAGACATCAGTGGCGGTGGCATCAGCCTGAAAGCCAGCACGGAACAACTCACCAGTTTCCCGACCGGCAGAATTTTCCGGGAGTGCCGCCTGGATGTGCCGGGCGAAGGGATCATGATGGTCAGCCTGCGTGTCTGCGACCAACGAGACATTCGCAGAGCGGATGGCACAACCTATCTGAAGGTGGGGTGCGAATTCATCAATCTGCCAGGCACGCGGTTAGCGCAAATTCAGCGCTACATCACCCGCATCGAACGGGAACGCAAGGCACTCGGCGTCGCTTGAGCAAGGGTCAGGAAAGTCTCAATCAGACCTGGATGTTCATCACATCCTGATAGGCACTGACCAACTTGTTACGGACCTGCACCATTTCCTGAAAGGAAACGCTGGCCGTCTGCAGCGCAATCATCACTTCATGGAGGTTTTGATTGGTATCGCCGGCGGCAAGTTTTTCCGCCATCTGGTTGGCCTGTTGCTGGGTCTGATTGACCTTGTCGATGGAGTTCTGAAGGACGTCGGCAAAGCTCGGACCACCGACCGGCGCGGCATTGCTGCCGGCTGGCTGGCCAGTTGCCTGGGTTGCGGTCGACCGCAACACGTTCAACATTTGTTCGATGCCCTTCGTATCCATGAGATGCTCCTTCAATCCTGTCCTGATATCAGCAATATTCAGGCCAGGATTCACTCATCCTTGAAATAACCTTCATCGCGATACTGCTGCAACTTGTAACGCAGGGTCCGTTCCGAAATCCCCAGCCGTTCGACCGTTTTCTTGCGCGAACCGCCCACCTCGGCCAACGTCCGCAAAATGTGCTCGCGCTCCAGATCCCGCATGTTTTCCACACGTTTATCCGCACCCGCATCCGCAACAGGCGACACCGGGGTCGGGACAGCAGGCGCGGCCTGAATCGCTGCCGGCACGCTCACCTCGGCCAGCGTCGAAACCGGGCGCTCAGCGGTTGGACGCGGCAGCAGACGTAAATGTTCCGCTTGAATCTCATTGCCGGGCGCCATGATCAAGGCGCGCTGGATCACGTTATCCAGTTCGCGCACGTTGCCCGGCCAAGCGTGGTTGCGCAGCGCAGTTTCAGCGGATGGCGACAAAGTCACCCCCGTACGGGCCAGGCGGGCACCATGCTCGACCAGCAGATGCCGGGCAATCGGCACGATATCCTCGGGACGCTCGCGCAGGGCGGGAATCAAAACAGGGAACACACTCAGGCGGTAATACAAATCCTCGCGGAATACGCCCTTGGCCACGGCCTCCGCCATGTCGCGGTTGGAGGTGGCGACGATCCGGATATTCAGGGGGACCGGCTTCTTCCCGCCCACCCGTTCCACTTCGCGCTCCTGCAACACCCGCAGCAGCTTGGCCTGCAGCCCCAACGGCATTTCGGTGACTTCGTCGAGCAGCAAGGTTCCATCCTGCGCCTGCTCGAACTTGCCGGCCTGGGCCTGCTGGGCACCGGTAAACGCCCCCTTTTCGTAACCAAACAAGGTGGCTTCCAGCAAGGTATCGGGAATCGCCGCACAGTTGATGGCCACAAAAGGCCCGGCCTTGCGCGCAGACTCGCGATGGATGAAACGCGCAACGACTTCCTTGCCCACCCCCGACTCGCCGGTCAGGAGCACCGTTGCGTCCGTCTGCGCCACACGCTGCGCGACGGCAAACAACTCGCGACTGGCCGGATCCACAGCCACCACACCCGCCGCCTCGCCGGTATCGGGCAGTACGTATTTCTGAATATGCGCCAGCAGCGCACGCGGCTCAAACGGCTTGAGCAGAAAATCGCACGCACCGGAGCGCATGGCATCGACGGCTTTGTCCACCTCGGCATAGGCCGTCATCAGAACCACCGGCAGATGCGGCAAACGCGCCCGGATTTCCTTGAGCAAGGTGACGCCATCCATAGGCATCATGCGGACGTCGCTGACCACGATCGAAAATGCCTGACGGGCCAGCACGGCCAAAGCATCCGGGCCGCTTTCAACCGCCACGTAACTGCGCCCGGCCAGCTCAAGGGTATCGCCGATGGCTTCGCGCAAACTGGGATCATCCTCGACAACGAGGACGGGGAGATGATGTTCACTCATGATTCACATTATCCACGACGTCCTGAGCCAAAGGCAGCGTCATCACAAACTCTGCCCCTGCTCCGGGCTCCGAAATCAAATCGATACCCCCGCCATGCGCCCGTGCAACGCCCAGCGCGATGGCCAGTCCAAGGCCTGTCCCCTGGCCCTTGGTGGTAAAGAACGGCTCAAAAATCCGCGCCTGCATTTCCGCCGTGATGCCCGGGCCGGAGTCCCGGACCGAGAGGCGCAACAGATCACCATGGCAGCTCCCCGCCAAGGTGATCACCCCGCCCTGCGGGGTCGCCTGCATCGCGTTCTCCAGAAGATTGACGACCGCACCGAACAAGGCCTTGCGCCCTCCGACCAAAATTGACCCGGCGCAGTCGTCGACCGTCGAGAAGACCAGACCGTGCTCGCGCATCAGGGGCTCGACCGTCTGCGCAGCCTCGAGTAGCAAATCGCCGGCCGGAATGACATCACGGCCGATACTTTCCCCCCGCGCGAACAGCAGCACATCCTGAATCAGCCGCTCCAGGCGGCGCAATTGAGCCGTCGCCTTCTCCGAAAAACGGGCCCGCGCCTCATCCGCCACCCCCGGCTGCCCGAGGTTGGCGGTGTACAGCAAGGCGGTTGCCAGGGGTGTCCGCAACTGATGGGCGAGCGAGGCCGCCATTTCGCCCATGGCGGCGAGACGCTGGTTGCGCTCCAGCTCTGTTTTCATCCGATGCGCCGCCGTGATGTCATGAATCAGCAAGATCTTTCCTCCCGCAGAGGGGAGCAGACTCTCGGCCACGGAAAGACGGGTTTCACCCAGCATCCATTCGCCCACCGTCAAGGTCGGAACCAGGTAAGCCTGCGCCACATCGCCCCAGTGCGCGCCCACGACCGTCTCGCTGAAAAGAGCCAGTGCAGCGGGGTTGACCGCCGCGACACGGGCAGCAGCATCGAGCAGAACCACCCCGGCAGGCAAGGCATCCAACAGGGACGAGAGGCGCTCGGAAAGCGCCTCCTTCTCCTGGTACTGGCGGCGCAACTCGCCGTTGGCCACAGCCAGTTCCTCGGTCAGGGACGCGACCTTGCCCTGCAGTGCCTGGTAGGCCTGCGTAAGTTCGGCAGAAACCTGATTGAACAGCGCGAAAGCGCGTTGCAATTCTTCGGCTTTGGTGTCGGGTGCGGCACCAGCCGGGGCATTCGCTGGAATGCTCATGAAAAAAGATGGCGTAGTCGGAGCGGCGATAATAGTAGAATATTTCGGGGAAGATTTGGCTTCCCGTTTGATTATTCACCGTTTACCAAGATTTCACCGAACCTGAATGGCCGCCACCACCGAGACCGTCGCCGATACCACGCCAGCGGGCAGCCCCGTTGAGCGCTTGCGCGAGGCCCTCAACCGGCTGGATGCCAAGCAAAAACTGGCCATGATGGTGGCCGTGGCGGCCATCGTGGCGATGATCGTCGGCTCCGTCCTGTGGAGCCGCCAGCCCGAATGGAAAGTCCTCTTCTCGAACATCAGCGAGAAGGATGGCGGCGCCATCGTCACGTCTCTCGAACAGCAGAACATTCCGCACAAGATGTCTGACAGCGGGGCCATCCTTGTACAGGCGGACCGCGTCCACGATGTGCGCCTGAAACTTGCCTCGCAAGGCCTGCCTCGTGGCGGCATGGTGGGCTTTGAGCTGATGGAGAACCAGAAGTTCGGCATCAGCCAGTTTGCCGAACAGATCAACTATCAGCGCGGGCTGGAAGGCGAACTCGCCCGCACCATCATGTCCATCGGAGCGGTACAGTCGGCACGCGTTCATCTGGCCATTCCGAAACCCTCGGTGTTCGTCCGTGAAGAACAGAAGCCGACCGCGTCCGTCCTGCTCAACCTTTACCCCGGCCGCGCGCTGGATGGCGCCCAGATTGCCGGGATCACGCACCTCGTTTCCTCCAGCGTCCCACAGCTGAATTCCAGCAATGTGACCGTACTCGACCAAAGCGGCGCCCTGCTCTCCCAGCTCAAGAACAAGAGCACCGAAGCCGGGCTGGATGCCACCCAGCTCAAATACGTGCGTGAGATCGAAGGCAGCATCGTGCGCCGCATCGAAGACATCCTGAAACCGGTTCTGGGTACCGACAACTTCAAGGTTCAGGTCGCGGCCGATATCGATTTTTCGCAAAGCGAACAAACGGCAGAAAGTTATCGCCCGAACGGCACGCCGGAAACTGCGGTGATTCGCAGCACCCAGAACAACGAGAGCGCCAGCGTGAACCAGACAGCCGGTGGCGTCCCCGGCGCGCTGACCAACCAGCCGCCGGTCCCGGCCACCGCACCGCTGACCACGCCGCCTACCGGTGGCGCACCAGGTGGTGGCAGCACCAAACCCCGCCCGGAGGGCATGGGCGATCTGAACTCAGCCGGGGTTACCGCGCCGCTCAACCTGCTCGGCCAGCCGCTCAGCTCCACCAAGAGCAACACCACCAACTACGAAGTCGACAAAACGGTCCGTTACACCAAGCAAGGCATGGGCAGCATCCGCCGCCTGACGGCAGCCGTGGTGGTCAACCATCGGAAAGATGTCGATAAGGCAGGCAAGCCCACGACCAAGGCCCTGCCGGAAGCCGAGATGAAGCAGATCGCCGACCTCGTGCGCGAAGCCATGGGCTACAGCAAGGAGCGCGGCGACTCCGTATCGCTCGCCAACGCCCCCTTCACCGAAGTAGAAAAGGTCGATGCCGGTCTGCCCTTGTGGAAGGACCCGGAAAACATCTCCTACGCCAAGGATCTGCTGCGTTACCTCGTGATCGCCGCCATCATCGGCTTCCTGTACCTGAAGATCATCCAGCCTTCGATCAAGACCATGTTCCCGCCGCCCCCGGGTGCAGAGCCGGACACGGCAGAGGGAGTGGCCAGCGCGGCGGGCGGGGTTGCCATCACCGGAGAAGGCGAGGAAGGCGAAGACGCCCAGGTCCAGATCGACCATTACGCGATCAAGGTCCAGAAGGCGCGCGATATTGCACAGGCGGATCCGAAGTCGGTCGCCAACATCATCAAGGAATGGATGGGCGCCAATGGCTGATGACGGACTCGAGAAAAGTGCCACGCTGCTCATCGCACTGGGTGAGGACCATGCCGCAGAAGTCCTGCGCCAGCTTGGGCCGCGAGAAGTCCAGAAGCTGGGCCATGCCATGGCCAGCCTCAAAACAGTGCCGCGCGCCAAAATCGAAGCCGTGCTGGACGAATTCCATCAGGTTGCAGAGGAAAGCGCTGCCGTTCATGTGGACACGGATAACTACATCCGTTCCGTCCTGACCAAGGCATTGGGTGACGACAAGGCCTCGAATCTGATCTCGCGCATCCTGCAAGGGGGCGAAACATCGGGGATTGAAGGTCTCAAGTGGATGGACGCCGCCACTGTTGCTGACCTGATCAAGAACGAGCACCCGCAGATCATTGCGACCATTCTCGTTCATCTTGAACACGATCACGCCTCGGAAATCCTCAACCATTTCACCGAGCGTCTGCGCAACGACGTTGTGCTGCGTATCGCCACCCTCGAAGGCATTCAGCCGGTGGCCTTGCGCGAACTCAACGAAGCCATGCTGCGCATCCTCTCGGGCTCGGCCAGCGTCAAGCATGCCGCCATGGGCGGCGTGCGCACGGTTGCCGAAATCCTCAACTTCATCGGCACGGCCAACGAAACCTCGGTCATCGACGCCATCCGCGAATACGATCCGGACCTCGCCCAGAAGATCCTCGACGAGATGTTCGTGTTCGAGAACCTGATGGACATCGACGACCGTTCGATCCAGATGATCCTGCGCGAAGTCCAATCCGACTCGCTGATTCTGGCACTGAAAGGCGCATCGCCGGAACTGCGCGAAAAGGTATTCCGCAACATGTCCCAGCGTGCAGCCGAAATGCTCCGCGAGGATCTGGAGTCGCGCGGCCCGGTCCGCCTCTCCGAAGTCGAGGCCGAGCAGAAGGAAATCCTCAAGGTGGTCCGCCGCCTGGCCGACGAAGGCCAGATTGTGCTCGGTGGTGCCGGCGGCGAACAGATGGTCTAACAACGCACCATGTCAGGCATCATTCCCAAGGAGCAACTGGCGGCTTATCAGCGTTGGCAGTTCAGCGACTTCGACACGCCGGAAGCTGCTCTGCCGGCGTCCACGCCAGCAGAAGAAGTACCGCCTCAGGAAGACCTCCCGCCGGTCGACCTGGTCGAAACACACCTGCCCAGCCTGCCCACCGCCGAAGACATCGCGCGCATGCATGACGAAGCGCGCGAGGCCGGCTATGCGGCAGGCCTGGACGAGGGCCGCCAAGCCGGCGAGGAGGCCGCCCGCGGTGCATTCATGAAAGCTGCCGAACAGGTTGGCGCACTGGTTCAAAACATTGAAGGCGCCATGGCCGAGCTTGATCAGCATGTCGCCGATCAAGTCCTCGCCCTGGCCATTGAACTGGCCGGCCAAATGGCACGCACCGCGATGCGCGCCGACGGCACCTACCTGCTCCCCATCATCCGCGAAGCAATCAGCCTGCTGCCGCTACACCACGCGCAGGTCCAGATCCTGTTGCATCCTGACGATGCAAGCAACGTGCGCGAACACATGGGCGAGTACCTGAGCCAGCAAGGCGTGCGCCTGATTGACGATCCGACCATCACCCCCGGCGGCTGCAAGGTCCGCGCCGGCAGCAGCGAGGTGGATGCGACGACCGAAGCACGCTGGAAACGCGTGCTCGAAGCCATTGGCCAGGAGCCAAGCGCATGGCTGAAGACACCGTAACCGACGGTCTGCCCGACCACAGCGGACGCTGGCAGCATTTTCTCGACAATTGCCGGATCGCCGCGGAAAGTGCCGCTCCCCTGCAAGCCATCGGCCACCTGACCCGCATCAACGGTCTGGTCATGGAGGCCAGCGGCCTGAAACTCCCGCTCGGCAGTTCCTGTCTGATCCACCCGCAAGGCGGCGCCCCCGTCGAAGCCGAAGTGGTCGGTTTTGCAGGCGAGCGCCTCTATCTGATGCCCTCTGACGACGTTTATGGCCTGTCTCCCGGGTCGACCGTCGTCGCCCTCGACCCGCCCCCCCACCCGCTTCAGGTTGGCGATGCGCCCCCGCATCACCGACGCGCCCTGGATCGCACGAAACAAGGTCCGGTCGGCGACGAACTCCTCGGTCGCGTTGTGGATGGATTGGGCCGCCCGCTCGACAACAAAGGCCCGCTGCGCGCCCGGCAAACGCGCTCGCTGCTCAGCCGCCCCATCAATCCAATGTCGCGCGCCGCCATCGAGCAACCGCTGGATGTCGGCATTCGTGCCATCAATTCCCTGTTGACCGTCGGACGCGGTCAGCGGATGGGCCTGTTCGCCGGCTCCGGGGTCGGCAAGTCGGTGCTGCTCGGCATGATGGCCCGTTACACAGAAGCAGAGGTCATCGTCGTTGGTCTGATCGGCGAACGGGGCCGCGAAGTCAAAGAATTCATCGAGCACATCCTCGGCGATGAAGGCATGCGCCGCGCCGTCGTGGTGGCCGCCCCCGCCGACACCGGTCCCTTGATGCGACTTCAGGGTGCGGCATACGCCACGACGGTGGCCGAATATTTCCGCGACCAGGGCAAGCAGGTCCTGCTGATCATGGATTCCCTGACCCGCTACGCCATGGCGCAGCGTGAAATCGCCCTGGCCATCGGCGAACCGCCGGCCACACGCGGCTACCCGCCCTCGGTCTTCGCCCGCCTGCCGCAACTGGTTGAGCGCGCCGGCAATGGCCCGGAAGGCGGTGGCTCGATCACGGCCTTCTACACGGTGCTGGCCGAAGGCGACGACCAGCAGGACCCGATTGCCGACTCGGCCCGCGCCATTCTCGATGGCCATATCGTGCTCTCCCGCACCCTGGCTGACGCCGGGCACTACCCGGCCATCGACATCGAGCAGTCGATCAGCCGGGCGATGGTCAACCTGATCACGCCGAACCATCTCGATCAGATCCGCAAGTTCAAGGTCCTGTTTTCGCGCTACCAGCGCTCGCGCGACCTGATTTCTGTCGGCGCCTATGTACCGGGCTCCGACCCCGTCCTCGACCAGGCCATCAATCTCTATCCACGCATGGAAGCCTTCCTGCAGCAGCAACTCACCGAGCAATCGGACTTTGCCGCCAGCGTTGGCGCCCTGCAGGGTCTCGTCTGATAAGCCATGGCCCGCCCGTTTTCCCTGCAACCCTTGCTCGAACTGATGCAGGAGCGTACCGACGAAGCCTCACGGCGCCTGGGGCAACTGATTGCTGCCGAGCAAAGTGCCAAATCCCGCCTTGAACTCCTGGACCAATACCGGGCCGAATACGCCGAGAAAATGCAGGCAGCCACCACCGCCGGACTCACCCGGATGGAATTGGCCAATTATCAGAGCTTCCTCGCCCGCATCGACGAAGCCATTGAACAGCAGCGTCATGCCGTCCGCCAGGCAGAACGCACCACGCTCGCCGGCAAGGAACACTGGCAAGGCCAGAACAAACGCCTGAAAGCGCTCGACACGCTCTCCCAACGCCACGACGCCCGCGAGCGCTACCGAGAAGGCAAGGTCGAACAAAAGCTGCTGGACGAATACGTCTCGCGCAAATACGCCACCCGCGACGAGAAAGACTAAACTCGGCACAACCTTTGCTTTCGAAGTGGCATCAACTCTGCCCGCGATCGGAAAACCAATGGGAATGCCTAATTTGCCAGCCCTCCCCGCCCTATCCACCGCTCTCCCCGGCGCGGGGATGAGCCAAGTGGCGGGCGAAACGGCGGGCGAAGCGGTACTCGATGCCAATGGCAAACCCATCGATTTTGCCGCCTTGCTCAGCCAACTCGGACAAGGCAACACACCCGACATCAAACTGGATTCGGCGCAGCCGCAAGCAGCCGCACTACCGCTCACCCAGCAAGCAGCAGAGGCCCTCACAAGCTCACCCGGCGCAGCCATTGCCGCACTGGAGGCCGCCCTTTCTGCCAGCGGCAGCAGTTTGAGCAGTACCTATCTGGCCGGCAATGCCCTGCAGACGAGCAACACGACAACCCAAAGCGACGAAGACCCCGGCACGGCGCTCAGCGCAGACCCACTCAGCACCTCACCAGCCGCCGAGATTCTTGCTCTGATCGGCATGCCGCCCCCGATCCCCGCGCAGCAACAAAACACCGGAACGCAGCAAGCGCCCGCTGATCTGCTGACCGGCATCAATCCGGATGGCAAAGGACACCATGCCGAGTTGGCAAGTCTCCAGCAGCTGGCAGGGGCCGACGGTCAACCCGCAGAATCGGCAAAGATTGCCGCCGAGCCCGCCCCGAGCACAGCGAACGCCCCCACGTTCAATCAGGCACTCCAGTCAGCGACGCTCCAGCCCACCACCACAGCCAGCGCACACACGGCCCATTTGCCCACTCACGTGCATGACCACGCTTGGGCGCAGGGATTTGGCGAACGCGTCACCTGGTTGGCCAAACAGGATATTCAGACTGCACAAATCACCCTGAATCCGCCGCAACTCGGGCCGATCCAGATCGCACTCAGCCTGAATGGTGACCAGGCCACGGCGAACTTTGGTGTCGCGAACGCCGATGTGCGTCAGGTCGTCGAAAACTCGCTCCCCCAACTGCGTGAAATGCTGGCCTCGGCCGGCATCCAGTTAGGCGACGCCAACGTTGGCGCCCAACTGCCGCAACAGGCCCGCGACCAAGCTGCCCAGATGGCGGGCAGCAGACGCGGCACAGATGAAAACGCTATACTTCCCGCTCAGGGCAACACCGAAACGGGCGTGAGCGCGCGTGCCACCCGTCAAGGAAGCGGTCTGGTTGACCTGTTTGCCTGAATAACATCGACATAGACAGGAGACGGACACATGTCCAAGGAAGCCAAACCGGCAGAAGAAGGCGCAGAAGCCCCCAAGAAAAGCAAGAAGCTCTTGATCATCATCCTGGCTGTCGTGCTGCTGGTCGTATTGGGTGGCGGCGGTGCAGCCTTCATGCTGATGAAGAAGGGCGATCACGCCGAAGACGAAGAAGTCGCGGAAGAGCCGGCCAAGCCGAAAAAGAAGGAAAAGAAGAAAGACGGCAAGGAACACGCGCCCGTCTTTTCCAACCTTGAGCCGTTTACGGTCAATCTGGTGCCTGAAACGGGTGACCAGTATCTGCAGGTCATTCTCTCGCTGGAACTGGATGATCCGGCCGCTGATGCTCAACTGAAAACGATGATGCCGAAGATTCGCAACAACATCACGTTGCTGCTTTCGAGCAAGAAGGCCTCCGAACTGCAGCCCAAGGAAGGCAAGGAAAAACTCGCGGAAGCCCTGCGCGACGAGATCAACTCGGCCATCGAGCCGCCGATCCGTACCAAGAAAGGCGAACTGATCATGCCGGAAGGTCCGGTCAAGTCGGTCCTGTTTACTTCCTTCATCATCCAGTAAGGAGCCATGGCGGGCGATTTTCTCTCCCAGGACGAGGTTGACGCCCTACTCAAGGGCGTCACCGGCGAGTCCGACGACCCCGAAGAGTCCGGCGGCGCCGATGAAGGCATCCGTACGTACAATCTGGGTACGCAGGAGCGGATTGTCCGCGGGCGGATGCCCACGCTCGAACTCATCAACGAGCGTTTTGCCCGCTACCTGCGCATCGGCCTCTTTAACTACATGCACCGCAACGCGGAAATTTCGGTCGGCCCGATCCGCGTTCAGAAATACAGCGAATTCATCCGCAATCTGGTCGTCCCGACCAACCTGAACCTGGTTCAGGCCAAGCCATTGCGCGGTACCGCCCTCTTTGTCTTCGACCCGAATCTGGTTTTCCTGGTCGTGGACAACATGTTCGGTGGCGACGGGCGTTTCCATACCCGCGTCGAAGGCCGCGACTTCACGCCTACCGAGCAACGCATCATTCAGGGCTTGCTCGGCGTGGTGTTTGCCGAGTACACCAAGTCCTGGAAGCCGGTCTACGACATCAGCTTCGAGTACATCCGCTCCGAGATGAACTCGCAGTTCGCAAACATCGCCACACCGGCTGAAATTGTCGTCTCGACCACCTTCACCCTCGAATTCGGCGGCGCCACGGCAGACATGCACATCTGCTTCCCGTACTCGATGATGGAGCCGATCCGCGACCTGCTCTACAGCTCGATGCAGAGTGACCAGATCTCGACCGACAAGCGCTGGATCGGCACCCTGCGCCGGCAATTGCAAGGCGCGGAGGTAGAAATCGTCGCGAATCTGGGATCTGCACAACTCAGTCTGGGGCAGATCCTCAAATTGAAAGTGGGGGATGTCATTCCCCTGCAAATTCCCGAGCGCATTCATGCGGTGGTCGACCAAGTACCGCTCATCGAATGTACGTACGGCCAGCAGAACGGTCAGTACGCGCTCAAGGTAGAACGTTTCATCGCCGCACAGGCGGACATTCAGGCCGTTGAACCGGCCCTGGGAGAAAAAGATGTCTGAAGACACCGAAAACACGGCCGGCGAAGACCAGATCAGTGAAGACGACTGGGCTGCCGCCATGGCGGAACAAGTCGTGGCGGACAGTGGCGCCGCAGCCGCCCAACCGGCCAACATTTTCCCTTCTTTCGGGTCTGACAACGGCAGCAATGGCATCCTGAACGAACTGGACATGATTCTGGACATCCCGGTCCAGATCACCGTCGAGCTTGGCCGCACCAAGATCACCATCAAAAACCTGCTGCAATTGGCGCATGGCTCGGTGGTCGAACTCGACGCCATGGCCGGTGAGCCGATGGATGTTCTGGTCAATGGCACCCTGATCGCCCAAGGCGAAGTGGTGGTGGTGAACGACAAGTTCGGTATCCGCCTGACCGACATCATCACGCCATCCGAGCGGATGCGTAAGATCAATCGCTGAAATTCCCCCTTCCCGACGGTCGACCGCCGACGGGGGCAATTTTTCAGTTTAAGATAACGGCCTGTCCAACCCCTGCCAGGCCGTTTTTTCGTGCGCAGCTTTTTCCTTCTTTCGCTCCTGCCCATGCCACTCTTTGCTGCCGAGACGGCCGCCGCATCCAGCAATGGCATCGGCACCGGCAGCTACGTGCAGGCCCTGCTGGCCCTCCTTCTGATTGTGGCCGTTTTGCTGGGAACAGCATGGCTGGCGCGCAAAGTCTCTGGCGGCCGGATGTTTGGCCAAGGCGGCATGAAGGTGATTGGCGGCATTGCGCTGGGCCCGCGAGAACGCCTGGTGCTCGTCGAAGTCGGTGAAACCTGGCTGGTCATTGGCATTGTTCCCGGGCAAATCCGGACGCTGCACCACCTCCCCAAGGGGGCCCCGCTCCCGGAGGATCTCGCCGCCGCCCCAACCCCCTCTTTCACCACTTGGCTGCAGTCAGTCAGTGAACGCCGCAACAATAATGCTTAAGCGAATTTTCGCGCTCGGAGCGCTTCTTTTGCCGGCGGGCCTGGCCTTCGCCCAAGCCACCGGCCTACCGGCCATCACCAGCACCCCGGCAGGCAGCGGAGGGACCACGTACTCCCTGACCATCCAGATGCTGCTGATGATGACGGCGCTGACCTTCATCCCGGCAGCCCTGCTCATGATGACCAGCTTCACCCGCATCATCATCGTGCTTTCCCTGCTCCGCCACGCCATGGGAACGACGACGGCCCCGCCGAATCAGGTTTTGATCGGCCTCTCGCTCTTTCTCACCTTTTTCATCATGGGCCCGACGCTGGAGCGTGTTTATAACGAAGCCTATGTCCCGCTCGCGGAAAACAAGATCAACATTATTCAGGCCGGCGAACGGGCAGCCGTCCCGATGCGCACCTTCATGCTGAAGCAAACCCGGGAGGCGGACCTCGCCATGTTTGCCGGCGTGGCCAAGGTCGACCGTATTGAGAAGCCGGAAGACACGCCGCTCCGCGTTCTCATTCCCGCCTTCGTGATCAGCGAACTCAAAACTGCCTTCCAGATTGGTTTCATCCTGTTCATTCCCTTTCTGGTCATCGACATGGTGGTCGCCTCACTGCTGATGTCGATGGGGATGATGATGATGTCCCCGGTCATGATCGCTTTGCCTTTCAAATTGATGCTCTTCGTGCTGGTGGATGGCTGGCATCTGGTGATCGGCTCCCTCGTGCAGAGCTTTGGCACATGACTCCGGGCGTCGTCATGGAAATTGGCCGGCAGGCCATTGAGGTGACCTTGATGATTTCGGCGCCCTTGCTCATCACGGCGCTGGTCGTCGGCCTGATCATCAGTATTTTTCAGGCGGCCACTCAGTTGAACGAATCGACCCTGCAATTCGTGCCCAAACTGGTCGTCATGTTCCTGGTGTTGCTGCTGGCCGGCCCATGGATGCTGCAATACATGGTCGACTATATCCAGCGTCTCTTCGAGAGCATTCCCCAATTGATCGGCTAGGCATGATCAGCCTGACCACCGCACAACTGGATGCGTGGATCGCCGCCTTTGCCTATCCGCTGGTGCGCATCCTGGGCTTCATTGCCGCAGCGCCACTCTGGAACGTGGCAGGCATTCCCAAACGGGTCCGTCTGTTTCTGGGATTGGCCATCACACTGGCCATTGCCCCCGCCTTGCCGCCCATGCCCACCGTCGCGCCGGGCTCCCTGAATGGCCTCTGGATTCTGGCGCAGCAAATGCTAATCGGGATTGCCATGGGGTTTTCTGCTCGCATTGTCCTGAGTTCATTGGAAATGGCAGGAGAACTGATCGGCCTGCAGATGGGCCTAGGCTTCGCCACCTTCTACGACCCGCTCAATTCCGCTCAGACCCCCGTCATCGCAGAATTCCTGAGCCTGATCTCAATGCTTTTGTTTCTGTCACTCAACGGACATCTGATTTACGTAGCCACCCTTGCTCAAAGCTTCCAGGCCATTCCCGTTGCCCCCATTACCCTGGGGACAGGGAGTTGGCTCAATCTGGTTGAACTGGGCGGAAAAATTTTTGCAACCGGCCTGCTGATCGCATTACCGATCGTCATTGCCCTGCTCATCACCAACATTGCACTCGCGGTCCTGACCCGCGCCGCGCCGCAATTGAACATTTTTGCGCTGGGATTTCCACTCACCCTGACCATCGGTTTTGTAGGGCTCGCGCTGTGCCTGAACTATCTCGCCACACCGCTACAGGCACTGTACGAATATGCGCTCAGCGCCATGCTGGGCTTTGCGGTTCCTGCAAAGCCCTGAGGGCACTCAAGGCGAACCGTTCAACTGGAATGAGTCCGCGCCCTGACGCTGCACCAGACGTATCGTGCCCTCGGCCATACGACGCGCACCCAGAGTCTGCGAATCGATCCCTTCGGCATACTCAAGGATCTGATAGAGCGCATACCCCTGCTCGTACTGTAGCTGACTGGCTCGGCGCTTCATGATCTGCATGGACTCGCCCGCCCCGCCGGTGTGATATCGCTTCATCTTCATCGAAAAACGATAGGTGTCATCAGACAGACGGGTTTCCTCGATCTCCCAGTTCGGTGCCAGCGGGTCGTAAATGACATGCACCGCTGCCGCCCACAAGGCCGCCGTTGCAATGGTCGAGAGTGCAACCGAATTTCCGGCAATCAGGTTCAATGACTTATCGGGCACCAGCGGACGCCCACCCGTCCCGGTCACCGTACACGCACTCAGCACGACGGATGCCAGCGCGGCAACAAGCAGACGACACCGTTTCATATCTGATTGAACAGGCTCAATTGCGAGGTTTTGGCGAAAGACTGCTGCGCAGCCTGCAACTGCATCTGCTGCTGGCTCAAGCGTGAAATGGCCTCGGCGTAGTCTAGCCCCTCCAACTTGGCGAGACGACTCTCGTATTGAACAGACATATCACCGGAGGCCGTATTCAAAGCTTCGAGTTGGTTCAGGCTGGCGCCCACACTCGCCCGAATACGGGAAACATGATCGAGCGCGGCATGCAAATCACCCAGCGCCTGGTCGTAGCTGGGAGCCGGCGTCACGCCACTGGAAGAATCCAGGTTATCAATCATGTTCTTCACGGCATCAAAGATACTGCGCCCCTGAACATCGCCGCTGGCATTGGTGATGCGCATGAACACCTGCTGCCCGGATTCACTGGTCGCAATATCCTGCGAGGGCCCCACCTGGAGGGTGCGCGTGCCATCATCGCCTGAATAGGTGACCAGAGTCGTGCCACCCAGCGAATAGTTGCCGCCACTGCCAGTCACCGCAAAAGGCTTGGCATTGGTGACATTGCCGGCGAACAAATAGTTACCCTCGCCGTCACGTGCGTTGGCGACATCGATCAGGCTTTCCAGATTGCGCTTCAATTCTTCGGCAATGGCCTGTTTCTGCTGCGGGTTATAGCTGCTGTTCCCCCCCTGGATGCTGCGCGACAGGATGTTCTGAAGCAGATCGGTCGCCTGACCCAATTGGTTTTCCATCGCGGAGAGCGTTTCTCCCGCCATCTCCTGGTTTTTCATGAAGGTGGCGTTCACTTCCTTGGACTGCGTGGTCATCAAGGCCACCGTCGAATCCACAGGATTATCACGCGGCGACAGGATGCGACGGCCGGTCGACAGCTGGTTCTGGGTCTTATAGAGATCGCCTTGGCCATTCAGGATATTACTGGTACCCGAATAGAACATTTGATTGGTGCTGACTCTCATGATCTTGCCCCTGGTTAGTTGCCGGCAATCGACAGCAACTCGTCAAACAGTTTCTGCCCGATACTGATCGAGCGCGCGGACGCCTGGTACAACTGCTGGAACTTCAGCAGATTGGCCGCTTCTTCATCGAGATTCACGCCGGACTCTGCCGTGCGGGAGGCATCCGCCTGATCCAGGAGCGTCTTCTGAGCATCCTTGGTCACCTCGACCTCGCGTGCCTTGTTGCCAATATCGGACACAAGCTGCGCATAGACACCTTGGTAGCTCGTCGCGCCGCCGTCTGCCGTGCTCTGGGTCTGCAGTTTGCCCAGCAACAGCATGTTGCCACTGTCCGAGACGCCGATCGCCTTTCCGGTACTGGCATCGTTCATGTCCAGGGAGAAGGTGTCGCCCGGCTTCGGCGTACCACTCACCGTGAATTGCACCCGGCTGCTGCCATCCCAGATTTCGTAGGTCATTCCGGAGGAAAACGGTGGAGGCGTTGCGGATGCCGGATACTCAAGGGTGTAAGTCGTCGGTGCCCCGCCGTTCAAAGGATAGGCAGTCACCTGGAAAGGCCCCGGATTGGTCACGCTGTACGGCCCGCCGGCATCACCCAGCGTCAGGCTATCCCCGGTTGCGCTGATGCCGATCTTCACCGGATAAGCAGGCCCGGGAACGGCGGCGCCACCGGCATCCACCGAAACGCGGTTGACCGTCGCCTTCATCGAGCCCAGATTCGTCAGCGAGACCGAGGCGCGAATCGGCAACGCCGCCGCAATCAGGCGTACATCTGCGCTGATCCGCGTATCGATACCGATATTCTTGGCCATTTCACGTGTCGGCTCGATCAGGAAAGAGTCGCCGTCCGTATAGGCCGTACCATTGTCAGACAAGGTGAAGCCTTGCGCACCGCGACTATCAGTACGGTCGGTAATCTGGGTATTCAGCGCAGCAATACTGCTCGCCGTCCAGGTCACGTTGTCATTCAGCCGCGTCAGCGTGAAACTCCCGCCCCGAAATTCCAACTTGTAGTCACTATTGGTGAGATCGGTGAAATAGTTTCCGGCAGGAGAAGAGGTCAAGGTCGGCGTCGTAAAGCTGGCGGACACCACGGGGCCGTTGGCATTGGACGGAATGACCTTGGGCTGGCTGAGCGTAAAGAAATTGGCCACGAAACCGGCGTCGACCGTCCCCGCAACCGAGGCGCTATTGCCCAGCAAGTCCATCCCGGTTGCATGCTGCGCATTGAAGGTCAGGGCGAGATTGGCCGCGACCTTGCCGAGCGAGTTGACCGCTTTATCGAGCGTTTCACTGCGGAAGCGGAACATGCCACCGAGTTCCCCCCCGGTGATGATGTCCTCGGGTAACTCCTGCTTCCCGCTGCCCAGATCGATGGCTACTGCCGTACGCTGCGGGTCAACCGAAGAACGCACTGCCGTCAATTGGTTCGCCTGGCTCCCCAGCACCAGCACCTGCCCCTTGCCGATCATGACCTCGATGCCATTGTTGCCAATCGGGATGGTTTCCACCTTGATCAGCTTGTTCAACTCAGTCAGCAATTGATCGCGCTGATCAAGCAGGTCATTGGCGGGCTGATTCACCGCCGACTGCGCGACGGTAATCTGCTCGTTCAGTTTGGCGATCTGCTGGCCATAGGTATTGATCAGCGCCACCGTATCGCTGACTTGCAGGTTCACCTGCGCATACAGCTCGGAAATCCGGCCATCCACGCTCTGCAAGCGGGACACCAGGGTTTGCGCCGCCGACACCATGCTCTGCCGGGCAGGCAAGGAGGAGGGATTGGCCGAGACCTGCTGCACGCCCTTGAAAAAGTCCTGCAACGCGGGCGACACCCCTGCATTGGCATCGGCCAGCAGATCGTCCACGACCTGAATTTGCTTGAAATAGGTGTCCAGCGAGCTGTATTCGGTACCCGACGTCCGAACCTGGTCCGTCAGAAACTGATTGTATTGGCGGGCCACGGTCGTCACCTGGGTACCATTCCCCATGAAACCACTGGCAAAGCCGACCGGCGTCGAGGTAGTCTGGATGGTCGACTGGCGGTTGTAGCCCTGGGTGTTGGCATTCGTGATGTTGTGCTGGGTCACCAGCATGCCCATTTGGGCTGCCTGAATACCCGAAATGCCGATTCCGAAAATACCTGCCATGGCCTGCTCCTATCCTGCCTTTATATCGACCCGGCCCTCAGAAAGTTGAGCCGGCCGGTCTGTCCATCAGCCGATCAGTGCCTGCCGAAGCGTGGGCCCATTGATGATGCGGGAGAGCTTGTCTGCATACATCGGATCGGTGGCATAACCTGCCTGTTGCAAGCGTTGAGCAAAGTCTGTGCCATTCTGGGAACCAATCACGGCGCCAAAGCGCGGGTTGTTCCGCAGGAGATTAGCGTAGTCCTTGAAAGACGCTTCGTAGGAGTCATAAGCACGAAATCGCTCGACGGACTGTGTTGCCTGACCATTCACATATTCGGTCGTCCGCGCCTCGACGGTCTCACCCTGCCAGCTGCGCCCAGCCTTGATCCCGAACAGGTTATGGCTGGCATTGCCATCCGCACGCCGGATTTCGCTTTTGCCCCACCCGGTCTCCAGTGCCGCATGCGCGACCAGAAATTGCGGTGGAATTCCGGTTGACCGTGACGCCTCGACGGCATGCGGCCAGACACGATTCACGAAGTCGCCGGCGTTGGCCGGCGGCTCAGATGTGGTAGCGGCAGCCGTTGCCGCCCCCTCGTTTTTGATCGCATAGGCTGCCGAGGTCGGCATCTGGCTCAGCACCTGCCGATACTGCAAATGCCGGCTGTCAGAGGCCGTCAACGGCAGGGTATTCGCTTCTGCGGCAGCATTTGCCGGTGCGTTCAATTGCTCGGCAGCCGCTTCAGGGGTTCCACTCAAATGGCGCCCCAACTGCTGTTCAATCAGTTTGGCAAAGCCGATCCCTTTGCCGGAACTCGCCATGTTCTGCGCCAGCTGCTGATCCAGCAAACCGGTGTACATACGCGAGGAGTCGCTGTCGAGCATGCCATCCTGCGGCACTGCGTCGCGCATGCTTTTCATGACCATCTGCAGGAAGAGCGTCTCAAACTGCTGCGCAGCCGCCTTCAAACCCTCTTTCGGATCTTTCTGGAACTGCGTCCGCAAATCCTGCGCCGAACGCACATCGAATGCGGCCCGGTTTGGCGTGTTTTGAATCTTGCTCGACATAGCCTGGGCGATCAGATGATTTCAAGCTCGGCGCGCAAGGCCCCGGCCGCTTTCATGGCCTGCAGGATGGCGAGCAGGTCCATCGGATTGGCGCCGACGGCGTTGAGCGCCTTCACGATATCAGCGAGATTCGCACCGGCCTTGATGTGATGCAGGCTGCCTGCATCCTGCTTGACCATCACATCGCCATTGGGCACGTCCACCACCACAGAGAGATTACCGTGGGAAACGGCACAGGCATCCAGGGTCACCTTCTGATTCATGACCACCGAGCCGGTGCGGGGATTGATCACCACTTTAGCAAGCCCCGCTTCCGGACGGATATCCAGGCCTTCAATCGTCCCAAGGAAAGCAACACGATCATCCATGCCTTCCGGTGCCCGCACGGCAATCCGGCGACCGTCCAAGGCCTGCGCAACACCGGGGCCCATGCGCTTGTTGATGGCTTCAACCATTCGCTGCGCCGTACCGAAATCCGAGCCATTCAATTCGTAATAGACGAACCCGCCCTGGCCCACCGGCGTATTGACGGCACGCTCAACGGTGGCGCCCCCCGGAATACGCCCTGCCGACAGATGATTGATCGTGACCTTCGAATTACCGGTCGCCGCCCCCACGCCACCGACCAACACATTCCCCTGCGCCACAGCATAAACCTGCCCATCAGCCCCCTTGAGCTGACTCATCAGCAAGGTGCCACCCCGCAGACTCTTGGCATTGCCCATGGAAGAAACGGTGACATCGATGGGCTGACCGGGTTTGGCGAAAGGCGGCAAGGTCGCGGTCAACATCACGGCCGCCACGTTTTTGAGCTGCAGCTTGGCGGTCTGCTCCGGCGGCAGATTCACGCCCATCTGGGAAAGCATGTTGCCCACCGCCTGGGTCGTAAACGGCGTCTGAGTCGTCTGGTCGCCGGTATTATCGAGCCCCACGACCAAGCCGTATCCCACCAGCTGGTTGTTCCGGACCCCCTGCACGCTGGCCAGGTCCTTGATGCGCTCCGCCATCACGGGCTGCAGGCAAAGCGGCACACACAATGCGGCGAAGCTTGCCGCCAGCCGGAACCATTTGCCGCCTTTTTGAACCATGATGCGCCTCCAAGTGATCACTTTCACAAATCACGAGTACCAAAGAAAAAACCGTGCCATCGGGCACGGTTCGATCGGTATCAGGGCAAATAAATCAGCGTAAGCCGGCCAGATTCCGCAGCATTTCGTCCTGCGTCTTGATGGTCTGGGCGTTCGCCTGGTAATTCCGCTGCATGATGATCATGTTCACCAACTCATCGGCCAGATCGACATTCGACTCTTCAAGCGAATAATCATTCATGACGCCCCTGCCGCCTGAGCCGGCAGCACCGATCGCCGCGGTACCCGAGTAGCTCGTTTCTTGCCAGAGATTATCGCCAATGGATTTCAGACCATTGGGATTGATGAAGGTCGCCAAGGCCACCCGGCCCATGTTCTGAGTCTGGCTATTGGAGTATCGCCCAACCAAAGTCCCATCGGGTTCCAGCGAGGTCGAGGCGAGAAAGCCATCCTTGTAACCGTCCTGGATGGAGGAACCGAGGTCATAACCTGACGCAAACTGGCTGCTATTCGACAGATCCAGCGCAATCGAGAGCGCGGTCGGCGTCGTGGTGCTGGACGTGACAGCCCCGGTCTGTCCGCTCACGGTCAGCACGGTTGCATTCACACTCCCAGAGACAGCCAGCGCATTGCCTGCGGTCAACTTCCCTTGAGCATCAAAATTCAGGGTTTGCGGCCCGCCGGCTGCCTGACCATCCAAAAATGCATAGACCGACCAGTTGTTACTCTTGAGCGTGGGATCTGTCGCACTCGGCTGCCGGGCAAAATACAAGGTCAGATTATGCGGCGTCGTATCGCCATCGACCCCGGAAAATACTTGTTGCGAGGTCGACCAGTTAAAACTGGTCGGGTCAGTGGCACTGAAAGTTTTAGTCGCCGGAATCAGCGCTGCACGATCATCCAGATTAACGCGCATGCTGCTGGTCGATGTCGCATTCGCGGCCATGCTGGCCACCAGCCGGATCGGTTCGGGTGTCGCGGTTGTCGCCACGCCTTCAGCCCAGCCCGTCAGATAATTACCTTGGGCGTTCTGAATATATCGCTCAGCCGAGGCCGTACCTGTCGTTGTCGGCCCCAGCGCATAGCGAAACTCACCGTTGCGGGTATAGGCAACATTGGAAGTCGTGCCCGTCAGGCCATCCACCACACGGAACATGCCATTGCCGTTGATCGAGAAATCAAGATCATTGTTGGTCGTCTTGAAGCTACCCTGCGTAAATTGCTGCTCGACCGAAGGGGCCAACGCGCCGTGCCCGACACCATTCTTCAGGCGGGACTCAAAAATATCCGAAAATTCGGCACGCGAACGCTTGTAACCTGCCGTACTCGCGTTCGCGATGTTGCTGCTGATTGTGTCGAGCCCGATAGAGGAACTGTACAACCCGCTCAAAGCCTGGACGAACGCCATCTCGGTCTCCTTAGAACGGCAGGACGTTCATGAAGAAACGTCCCAGCCACGCCATGGACATCCCTTCCGCCATCTGACCGGCCGACTTGTATTCAATCCGCGCATCGGCCACCTTGGAGGAGGCGATGGTGTTCGAGGCATCGACAAAACTCGGATTCACCACCCCGGACAAACGGACGAACTCCTGTTCGTTGCCCACCGAGAGTTGCTTTTCGCCGGACACCAGCAGGTTGCCGTTTGGCAGCACATCAATGACGGTCACCGTGATGCTGCCTGTAAAGGCATTGGTATTGGAGGCAGCCCCCTTGCCTTCAAACGCAACGGTATTCTGAGTATTCAGCGACGCGCCCAAAGTACTCTTGCCCGGCAAGCCAGAAAGGGTATTCACCGCAAAATTATTTGTATTCGTGCGATCCAGCTTGTTGTTATTCGTCGCCGTCGCACTCGTATTTTCAGTAATGGTGATCGTCATGGTGTCCCCAACATAACGGGCCCGACGATCCTCAAACAAAGGGCGAGCCCCTCCCGTCTGGAAAATCGCCCCATTGGCCGCACCAAACTCGGCGCGCGGCACTGGCCTTACTGACATGGGCTGATGCACATTCGTCGGTGGCACGGTGGTACATCCGGCACAAATCACCAAAGAGAGCATGATGAAGCGTTTCATGACATCACCTCACAGTTGAGTCAGACGACCCAGCATCGCATCCGAGGTGGACACCACCTTGGAGTTCAATTCGTAAGCACGCTGAGTCTGGATCATGGTGACCAGCTCCTCGGCCACGTTGACGTTCGAGGTCTCGACATATCCCTGATTCAAAACCCCCGCGCCATTTATCCCGGGGTTCGTGGGCGTTGCCGCACCACTGGAGGCCGTTTCCAAAAACAGGTTCTGGCCAAGGCTCTGCAAACCCGCTGGATTAATGAAGGTAGCAATCTGTAACTGGCCAATCTGCGTAGACGGCGGCGGATTCCCTGGCTGAGTCACCGTCACCACGCCATCCTGCCCGATGGTTAATGACAAAGCATCTGCCGGAATCGTAATAGCAGGCAGAATGGGATAACCCTCAGAGGTGACCAATTGACCGTTGGCATCCTTCTGAAATGAACCATCACGGGTATAACCCGTCGTGCCATCCGGCATCTGGACCTGGAAAAAGCCGTTCCCCTGAATCGCCACATCCAGCGTACTGTCGGTTTTCTGGATGTTGCCCTGCGTGAAGATCCGGGCGGTCGACACCGGACGAACCCCTGTTCCCAATTGAAGCCCGGTCGGCAACTGCGTTTGCTGGGAGGATTGCGCTCCAGGCTGGCGCAGGGTCTGATACAGCAAGTCTTCGAACACGGCACGCCCGCGCTTGAAGCCATTGGTACTGACGTTCGCCAGGTTATTGGAAATCACATCCAGCTGAGTCTGCTGGGCATCCAGGCCGGTACGGGCAATCCACAGGGAACGGATCATGATTCAGGTCCTATCAGGAATTCAGGGACAGCAGCTGATCGGCACGCTGCGCATTGGTATCGGCGGTCTGCAGGAGCTTGACCTGCATTTCGAACTGGCGTGCCAGGCTGATCAGATTGACCATGGCATCCGTGACATTCACATTGCTGCCTTCCAGCGTCCCCGAGGTCAGGCGCACACGCTCATCCAGCGGTGCCGGCTCACCACTCTTCAAGCGGAACAGGCCATCACCACCCCGCACCAGATCGCCTTCCGGCGGATTGACCAGCTTGATTCGACCCACCGCGTTGGCGTTATTACGCGCGCCCGTCGCATTCACCACCGAAACGGTACCCTCAGGCGCAATTTCAACATTGGTATCCGGCGGAATCGTGATCGGGCCACCATCCCCCAAGACGGCATGCCCCGACTTTGTCGTCAGAATGCCGTTCACATCAACATCGAAGCTGCCCGCGCGCGTATAGGCTTCGGTGCCGTCCGGCATCTGCACCGCGATCCAGCCTTGTCCTTTGACGGAAACATCAAGGTTCCGGCCGGTAAACAACTGCGGCCCTTCATCGAAAACATCGCTCACGGAAGCGTCGACCACAAAAGCACGCGTCGGCATGGCCTGGCTTTGCACCGGCACCGCGCGGAAGCGATGCTCCTGCGACTTGAAGCCGACGGTGCTGGCATTGGCCAGGTTGTTTGCCGTACCGGCCTGCTGCATGAAAACATGCTTGGCGCCGGTCATTGCGGTGTAGATCAGACGGTCCATGATGCGATATCAGCGCCGGAGATTAACGGAGGTTCACCAGGGTTTGCATAATCTGATCCTGGGTCTTGATCGACTGTGCATTTGCTTGATAGTTACGCTGTTGCGTGATCATGTTGACCAGCTCCTGGGTCAGATCGACGTTGGCATCTTCCACTCGGGAAGATTGCAATACGCCGCGGTTACCCGTACCCGGATCACCGACCAGAGCCTGACCAGACGCAGCCGTCTCGGCCCACTGGTTATTACCTAAACTGGCCAAACCAGTTGGCGAGATAAAATCGACCAACGCAATCTGAGCAATTTTTTTGGTTTGTCCGTTGCTGTAGTTACCTTGCAACACCCCATCCGGAGAGACAGAGACACCGCTCAGACGGCCATAAGGGTAGCCATCCTGAACCAGTTTATTAACGTCGTAGCCGCTGCCGAACAGGGTGCTGTTCTCGAAATTGATCGGCACATTGCTCGGGAAAAGCTGCGCAAACTGCGGGTAAGCCGCAGCCAACGTCGTCGTATTCAGGGTGAAATTGGAGCCCAGCGCCAAAGCGGGGTTGGCAGGGTTGGCCGAGGCGCTGTAGCTGATGATCAAGCCCTGACCGTTAGTAATGGTGGTCGTACCGGGATAGGCAATCCCTGTTGCAGTCACCGTGTAGTCGACGCCTTCAACATACGGTCCCACCGGATTACCATTCAAATCAGTAAAGGTCACCGACCCCGTCGCCGGCGCGAACCCCAGGTTATTGCCGTTCGTCAGGTTTGCGGCGATCGTTTCCGTGCTGGTAATGGTGTTGGTCGCACTGAAACCCGTCGTCAGAATCTTGCCATCCGCCCCAAATTCCAGCGTCGGAACCCCGGTATAAGTCGTATTGGCCCCCGCCAGCATCTGACCGGTGACATCCTTGTCGTCCAGAACAAAGTGCGCTTCCCAGAGGTTCTTCGCAGGCACCGTAGCCGAAGAGTTACCAACACGCGTGAAGTACATCGAAAGGGCGTGTGAATTACCCTTTTGATCGTAGATGGTAATCGAGGTCGAATAATTGAATGTATTCAGATTATTCGGAGGGAAGCTTGAATTAGCACCCCAGGGGGCCAGATTGTTCGGGGTCGCAGATGTCAGAGACTTTTTGTCGCGATCATCAAAGTTGATTTGCGTTTGAATGCCAGGATTTGTCGTCGCAGAGCCCGTCGCCAGCGGATTAACACCAGTAGTGTCCAACTGGACCGGCAGCAGCATGGAACGATTGGTTACCCCATTCTCGATGGGATAGCCCGTGAGGTTATTTCCCTGGGCATTGATGATGTAGCCCTCGGCATCGAGATGGTATTGGCCATTCCGGGTGTAGGAAATGGTTTGATCATTCACGTTTTTCTGCAACCGGAAAAACCCCGAACCGTTAATCGCGATATCCAGCGGATTGTTGGAGTTCGAAATATTCCCCTGCGAAAACTGTTGCTGAACATTCGACAGCGCAGCACCAATACCCACTTGCGACGCACCACCGATTCCCAAGGAAGCCGCATACACATCCGCAAACTGTGCCTGACCGCCTTTAAAACCGACGGTCGACGCGTTTGCGATGTTGTTGCTGATCACGTCCAATGCCTTTGACGACGTATTCAGACCGCTCAAACCTTGCTGAAATGCCATGATTAACCTCTATCAATTCAGGATTTGCTTGACGTCGCTATAGCCGACACTCTTGTTCGACCCGAGCTGCAACGACAGACCATCACTTGCGAGGGTTACAGCATTTACCGTGCCAGCCTGCAAGCTGGTCGACTTGACTGTCTCGCCACCCCGCACTGCGGTCACACTGAAGGTATATTCGCCAGCGGCCTGCGCAACACCGGCATCAGATTTGCCATCCCAGGCAAAGCTGAAGGTACCCGCAGGATGTGCGCCCAATTGCTGGGTCTGTACAACGTTGCCAGCCGCATTCTTGATGGTGACCGTGACCTTGTCTGCAGCCCCATCCAGTGTCATCCCGGCAACCGCCCCCTTATCCGTCAGCGTCATGCCGCTACCGGCAGTTAATACCGTTTTGCCGATCATTGCTGCCGCCTGCATGGTTTGCGAACCGGAATAGTTCTCCAGCAGCTTCTCCATCGTGGCATTCAGTTTTTCAATGCCACTGACCGTGCTGATCTGAGAAAGCTGGGTGGTCATCTGGTTGTTGTCCATCGGATTCAATGGATCCTGATTCTTCAACTGCGTGACCAGCAAATTCAGGAAGCGGGTCTGCATTTCATCTGCAGTCGTCTTCGAGGTACCGTTCGCAGAACTGGCCGCATTCAACGACGCGATCAGAGAAGAACTCGATGAGGTGGTGTTATTCACGCTGGTTGCCATGGGAAGCCTCCTGATTAGCCTTGAGCGATCTGCAACGTGCGCAGCATCATGGTCTTTGCGGTATTCATGACTTCGACGTTGGTCTGGTAAGAACGCGAAGCAGAAATCATGTTGGTCATCTCTTCGACAACATTAACGTTAGGGAAGGCGACATAGCCCTTCTCATCTGCGGCCGGATTTTTCGGGTCATAGACCATGCGTGCCGGCGCGGCATCTTCAACGATCTGACGTACGCGAACCCCTTTCGATACTTCGCCGTTCGCCCCCATGGGCACGGCTTCGAAGACCACTTGCTTGGCCCGATAGGGACGACCATCGGAAGAGACAACGCTATCGGCATTCGCAAGATTGGATGCGGTCGTGTTCAAGCGCATCGACTGCGCCGTCATCGCACTCGAAGAAACCTGGAAAACATTAAAAAGGCTCATGACGTGGCTCCTCAGCTATTCGTCGATGCCAGGGCGGAACGCATCCCGCGGAATTTGTCCGAGATCAATTGCGTCAACACCTGATACTGCATTGCGTTTTCGGTAATCTGCGTCCGCTCAACATCCATATCCACCGTATTACCATCCACTGCGGATTGGCTTTCAGTGCGATACATGAGTTTGGCGAAGCCATTCGTCGCACCACCAGACAAGTGGCCACCATTCGTGCGCGACATGGACAAGCCCCCCGCATCGGAGCGTCCAGAGGTCGCCCTTTGCATCGCCTGACTGAAATCGAAATCCCGGGCTTTGTAGTGCGGGGTGTCCGCATTGGCGATATTGGAAGCCAGGACCGAATGGCGCTGAGCGCGCAAATCCAACGCTTGGCTATAAACGGAAACACTGTCTTGGATGGAAGGCATACGGACTCCTTGAATGCATGAATTAATGCACAAACCATACCAAGCTTTAAATTCAATAACTTACAGTTAAAAATCCCGTAGTACGCGCGAGGACGGCAAAACTTGCCGTGCGCACTATTCCAACCCCTGCCGCGCTCAGGCAAAATACGGGAATGCGCGCTTTTTTCCTTTTTTTCCAATTGCTTGCAGCACTCAGCTACGCCTCGCTACTGCCTGCAGCGGAGGCGGACCCCATTCTGGATACAGCAGAACGCCATATCCGCATGCAAACACAGGGACTGGCCGGCACCGTCCAGATTCGCCTGGCCAAACCGGAAACCTCTCGCCTTCCACCCTGTAACGCCTATGAGGCATTTACCCCCCCAGGGGGACGGCTGATCGGGCGCACCCATGTCGGCGTACGCTGCCTCGGCCCCAGCAGCTGGAATATCATGCTCGGCGCAGAAATCAGCGTCAGTGGCACCTATGTCACCACGGCCCGCCCCATTCTTGCCGGCCAAGCTATCCAGGCAAGTGATCTCAACACACAGACTGGCGACATTTCCGTTCTGCCTACGGGGTTTGTCAGCGACCCTGCCCAGGCCATTGGCAAAACACTGCGCAATGCCCTCGGTGCCGGCCAAGTACTCAGAGCAGACCGTCTCCTTGCCCCCCTGATCATCCAGCAAGGACAAGTGGTCAAAGTCATTTCCCGAGGGGAAGGATTTGCCGTTAGTGCGGAAGGACGGGCGCTGACAAATGCGGGGGTAGGGCAAGCAGTCCAGGTCCGCATGAACTCAGGCCAAACAGTCAGCGGGACGGCCCGACCAGATGCTTCTGTCGAATTGAATTTTTAAGCTAAAGTTTTAACCGCGCGTGTCGTTAAGGCATATGAGATATAAAGTTTTGCGAGAGCAATCATGAAGATTGACAACACCTCCTTCAAGCCGACTACCGCATCCGTGAGTCCGCGCCCCCAGCCTAAGGCGACGCCCGAGTCATCGGCGACGCAAGCAGAGGCCGTGAGTCTGAGCCCCCTGGCGGGAAGCCTGCAAACTGGCGACAAGCCGCCGGTCAACAGCGCTCGCATTCAGGAAATCAAGGAGGCGATCGCTCAAGGCCGATTCAAGATCAATGCCGACGCGATTGCAGGGCGACTGGTCGAAACGGCACGCGACATGGTGAACCGTCAGCGTTCCGCCTGAGTACCGCATGTCGATTGAACGCCTGCTCGAACAAGAAAGCGCCCAACTGGGGCGCTTCATCCAGCTTCTCGAACGCGAGCAGGAAGCACTCAAACATGCCGACCCTGCGCCACTGGCCATGATCGAGCAGGAAAAAACTGCCGTTGTTGAAGCACTGAATACACTGTCTGCGGCACGCCTGGCCTGCATTACCCGAAAAACGGACGCCAACGACAAAGAGACCATGCTGGCTTGGCTGCAAACCCAAGCTCCGAACGCACCCGCCAGCCAGCACTGGCAGCACCTGACCGAGCAGGCACGCACCGCCCAACGCCTGAACGCCCTGAACGCACAACTGGTCAGCCAGCATTTGGCCCGCACCAGCCAGGCATTGAGCATTCTCGATCGATCGAGAACCAGCGCCCCCTTGTACGGGAGCGACGGACAAGCAACCCACTATACGGGCAGCCGTATTGTCGACTCGGCCTGAAGGCCGAAACACCCCAAAAAAAGCTTAGCCTCCGGCACCGATCGGTGCCGACCCGATTTCCATTGGCGCCTCCGGGCGACTGGAATCAATCAGGATACTGACACGACGATTTCTTGCCCGCCCCTCGGGCGTGGTATTGGTTTCCACGGGGCGCGTCTCGCCATAACCAATCGCAGTCAGGCGCTCGGCACCAACCCCATTGTCGTTGAACAGTCGCAGCACGGTCGTCGCACGCATGGCGGACAATTCCCAATTTGAAGGAAACTGCGGCGTCGAGATGGGCACATTATCGGTATGCCCCTCGATCGTGATGGGATAATCAGCCCCCGAAAGCACCTGAGCAACCGCCGCAAGCGCATTCATCGACTCAAGCTGAAGGCGCGCCTGCCCAGCAGGAAACAAAATGCTGTCGTTGATTTCAATCGTCACACCACGGCTCGTTTCAAGCAGCTTGACCTTCCCCTGTGCAACCAGGGGCTGAAGTGCCTGCATGATGTTACTGGCCATATTGCGCATGTTCTTGCGATCAATCTGACGCTTTTCTTCCTGCTTGTCAGGTGGAGAAAGCTTATCAGCCTTCACAACCGGTCGCGTTTCCACGGGCGGCGCCCCTTGAATCACGGCCAACGGCTGTCCGCCCGGCACGGCTGTCGTGTTCTTGAACGCATTGGTCAAGGCATTCGACAACACCTTGTACTTCCCCTCGTTCACGGAGGAAATGGCATACATCACAACAAAAAAGGCAAACAGGAGCGTGATGAAATCCGCGTACGACACGAGCCAGCGCTCGTGGTTTTCATGCTCCTCTTCGCGACGCCGGCGACGCGCCATCAGAGCATGTAGCCGCGCAAACGGCTTTCAATGATGCGGGGGTTGTCACCCAGCGCGATCCCGATCAGGCCATCGACCAGCATCTCCTTGCTGGCCACCATCCGCACAATGTAGTACTTCAATTTGGCCGCCATCGGCAAATACACCAGGTTCGCCAGGCCGACGCCATAAATGGTCGCCACAAAAGCCACCGCGATCCCCGCCCCCAACTTGGTGGGGTCGGAAAGATTCTCCATCACATGAATCAAGCCCAGTACGGCCCCCAGGATCCCGATGGTCGGCGAATACCCCCCCGCCGCCTCCCAGATTTTGGCCGACTGACGCCACTCATCCTCGAAGGTGTTGATATCCACCTCCAGCAATTCACGAATATGCACCGGATCTGCACCATCGACCACAAGCTGCAAGCCCTTTCGGGCAAACGGGTCCTTGATCGTAGTGAGCTGGTTCTCCAGTTGCAGCAGACCTTCACGACGGGCAATCTGGCTCCACGCCAACAACTGGTCGAGCTGCTTTTTCTGTTCAATAACTGGGGGAATCCAAACCCACTTCGCCATCCCCAAACCACGCCGAAAGACGTGCAAAGGGGACTGCAAAAGCACCGCCCCCAAGGTTCCGCCCAGAACAATCAACAAAGCGGAAGGCTGAACCAAGGAACTGACCTGCCCCCCTTCCAGCACCTGACCGCCAATAATGGCCACCAGTGCAATTACGAGCCCCGCCAGGCTGATCTTATCCACCCGCCTTCCCCTTTCTGCGCTTCTTGATGGGCGCATCCTCACCCAGGATATGTGCCCGCAAGCGAGCCACGGCCTGACTGTGCAACTGGCACACCCTGGACTCCGTCACCCCCATGACTTCACCGATTTCGCGCAGGTTGAGATCTTGCTCGTAGTACAAGGCCATCATCAGTTTTTCGCGTTCCGGCAAGCGCTCAATGGCGACGGTCAACGCCTCCTGAAGGCTCTTTTCCGCCAGAATATTCAGCGGGTTGACGGCATCATCCGTAAAGTGACGCTCGAGAAAATCTTCGTCATCTTCACCGACAAAATCTTCGAAATACAGCAGCTGATGGCCGCGCGCCTCACCAAGGACCTTCTGGTATTCCGGCAGCGTCATACCCAGCGCAACCGCAAGCTCACTCTCGGTCGGCGCCCGACCATGCGCATGCTCAAGCTGGCCGATCATGGTCTCGATGCGCCGCAACTCGCGCCGCAACTGGCGCGGCAGCCAGTCGTTCTCACGCAAGCCATCGAGCATCGCCCCCCGGATACGTTGAGATGCATAGGTCTCGAACTTGGCGCCGAACCCCTCTTCGAAACGATCAATTGCATCGAGCAAACCCAATACACCGTTCTGAACCAGATCCTCAAACTGGACGCTGGCCGGCAGTCGGGCCATCAAATGGTATGCGATGCGTTTAACCAGCGGGATGAAGCGCTGGACGAGTTGTTCACGGTCGGGCTGACCTGCCGCGTTGTACATTAGGCACGCAGTAAATTTGGAGTTATTCGTTGGCTCAAGTGTAGCAGTTGCTGGACGAATTGTTCGAGGCCAGCCCCTTCTCCTCCACCGTGAATCCAGCATGGCAAATCGGCTGCAACATCGCGGATTGCTGCGGCAGCAGGACTACCCGGCGCGTGAGCAAGCAGCGGCCGCCCCAGTTGAGAGGCTTGGCGCAATGCTTCATCGAGCACGACCGCCCCGGCAAATTCCAGCTGAGCGACCCCTCGCTGCGCACATACTCTGGCAATGTTGTCGTAGATCATGCGTCCCTCATGCAAGGAACGTACCTTATTTACCAAAATACGGAAATGACGTCGGGCATACGCATGACTGACTTTTTTGATCATTGCGTAAGCCTCGGTAATCGATGCGCTACTGCCCGAGAGCACAACCACGGTATCTTGGGAAACGAGCCCGAACGGCGAAAAGCCCTGCGGATGAGCCATGCTCGCATCGACGAGAATCAGGTCCATGGCTGGGCTCAGGCCCGCCATCGACTCCAGCAAAGCCTGTCGTTGCGACGCAGACAAACACCCGAGCTTGCTGGCAGCCCTTGCCGCCGGCAAAACACGCAGCCCATGCATGGGCTGGAGAATCACCTCGGCGAGCGAAGCGCGCCCCTCCAGCAAATCGAGCAAATCAAAACGCGGCATGAGTCCGAACGCCGAAGCGATATCATCGCGCGAGGAATTTTCGTCGATGATCATCACTTCGCGACCAAGGCGCGCCACAGCCACGCCGAGATTGGCCACGGTAACGCTGCGCCCCACACCTTCGCAGCCCGCCACAAACGTGACCACCTGCAAGGGCGGACCAGCGAACAGGCGGCGCAATCCGGCCGCCTGGTCGTAGTAAAAATCAGCCACGATGCCCGCCTGCGGCCACCATCCCGGCCGACGCCATCATCATGGCCGGCTCGGCGCCATCGAAACGATGCGCGGAGGTTTCCGGGGTCTCGCGGAAGGCACGGTGAACCAGGTAGGATCGATTCGGCAGATGCAAATCTTCGGGGACACGCTGACCATTCGAAACATAGTGCAGGCGCAGACGATGGCGCATGATGACATCGAGGGCCGTGGCCAGACTGGCCGCCTCATCGATCTTGGTCAGGACGCAACCGACAAGACCATGGCCGGAATACGCCTCGACCACATCATCCAGCGTATCGCCCCGCGAGGTTGCCGAGAGCAGCAGCAAGCGCTGGACGTCACACCCTTCGAGCATGTCTGTCAATTCGGGCACCAGCTTATCGCGCTGACTCATCCCCATCGTATCGACCAGCACCATGTGCTTGTGCTGCAGTTCGCGCAGCGTCTGACGCAGCTCCGCCGCATCCTTCACCAAATAAACCGACACGCCCAGAATGCGCCCGTAAATACGCAATTGCTCATGGGCGCCGATTCGGTAGCCATCGGTCGTCACCAGCGCCACTTTGCTGGGACCATGGCGGAGCACGCAGCGTGCCGCCAGTTTGGCCGTGGTGGTCGTCTTACCGACCCCTGTTGGCCCAACCAAGGCATAGACCCCACCCCGGTCGACGATATCGTCCTCGCCGCCGATCGTCAGCAAGCTGCGATCGACCGCACCCTTGACCCAAGCCATGGCCTGCACATCACCCATTTCCTGCGGCAGATCTTCCAGCACTTCGCGCGAGAAGCGCGGCGAAAACCCAGAGTCGAGCATTTGACGCATGACTTCCGTTTTCACCGGATGCTGGCGAGCCGTTTCACCCCAGGCAATCCCGGCCAGATGCTGCTCAACGATCCGACGCAGGGAGCGGATTTCATCCATGACCTCCTGCGGAATGACTTCTGCCTCCCCCCGGCGGTTGACCGTCGGCGCCATCGATGGCGGCATTTGCACAGAGGGCGGGGCAGACTGGGGCATGACAGGACGCGGCGGAACAGCGGTCGCCTCCTGCGGCGGCATCGGCGCTGCCGTACGACTCGACTCCAAATTGCGCAAGGCGCCGGTTCTTGGAATCCCCGCATTGACCGTCCCTGGCTGTCGCGTTACCTGACGCGGAGCCGGCGACGGGGCTGCAGGCGGCGCCTGGTCAAAGGTCGCGACACGCGCCCGGGCCGAATTCAAGGTCACACGATAGTCATCTTCCAGCGACGGCGCGACACCGCGCGCAGTCGTCGGGCGGTGGTGGACAACAGCCGGCTCCGGGGCGACCTGGGTCGGGACGATCATCGCCATATCACGGGCCGCGACGGCCATGATTTCAACCCCCCCCGGAATTCCCCGGTTCGACAGAATGATGGCGTCGTTCCCGAGGGTTTCCTTCACTTTCTTCAAGGCATCGCGAGCATTGGCGGCAATAAATTTTCTTACGTTCATGTCTTACCTCCGATGATCGAGGTCACCTTGATGATTCTGTTTTCCGGTACTTCGTTGTGCGACAAGACTTTGAGCTGGGGAACGGTCCGGCGCAAGAAGCGGGACAATAGCAGACGCAGGCTCCCCGGCACCAGCAAAACCGCCGGCAAACCCAAAGATTCCTGGCGCTGGGCCGCGGCAGCGGTTTCGCGCATCAAGGTATCGGCCAGACCCGGTTCAAAACTCGTATTTTCCCCCGTGCCCGAAACAGCCTGGCTGAGCAGGCGCTCCAGCGTCGGATCCAGGGACATCACCTGCATTTCGGCATTCCCCGGGAAAAGCTGCTGCACAATGGCGCGACCCAGTGCAGTACGCACCTGAACGGTCAAATCATCCGGATTCTGAGTACGCAGCGCGTGCTCACCAATCGTTTCAATAATGGTCCGCATATCGCGGATATGAACCCCCTCGTCAAGCAGGCTCTGCAGCACTTTCTGCAAGGTGCCCACTGGCACGACCTTCGGCACGAGGTCTTCGACCAGTTTGGGCATCTCCTTGCCCAGATGATCGACGAGTTGCTGCACCTCCTGACGGCCAAGCAATTCAGCCGCATGGGTGAGGATCAAATGATTCAAATGCGTGGCCACCACCGTCGATGCATCCACGACCGTGTAGCCATAGGCCTGCGCCTGCTCCCGCAACGAGGCATCCACCCAGACCGCTGGCAACCCGAAGGCCGGATCGGTCGTCGCCGTTCCCTGCACCGTACCCGCCACACGGCCAGGGTTAATCGCCAGAAACTGCCCGGTGAACGCTTCCCCTTGGCCCACCTCCACCCCTTTCAGCAGGATGCGGTAGGTGTTGGGCTTGAGTTCCAGGTTGTCCCGGATATGAACAGGGGAAACGAGAAAACCGATCTCCTGTGCAAACTTCTTCCGAATTCCGCGGATACGCCGCAGCAATTCACCATCCTGAGACTTGTCGACCAGCGGAATCAGTCGATAACCGACTTCCAAGCCCAAGACATCCAGGGGGGCCACATCATTCCAGGAGGCATCCTGAGACTCTTGCACAGGCGGCGGCGCCACGGGCACGGGGGTCTTCTCCGCTTTCTGCTGACGCTGATGCATCGTCCACGCGAGCCAACCCAGCGTGGACGCCAGGACCAGGAAGACCAGATTCGGCATCCCCGGAATCAGGCCAAGAAAACCGACAATTGCCCCGGTGAGCGCGATCACTTTCCAGTTGTCGAACATCTGCCCGACCACCTGCTGCCCCACATCCCGGTCATCAGAAACCCGGGTCACCACCATACCGGCCGCAATCGAGATAATCAGCCCGGGAATCTGGGCAACTAGGCCATCCCCGATAGTCAGCAGGGTGTAGTTCTTCGCCGCCAACCCAATTTCCATATTGTGCTGGGCCACCCCCACGATCAGGCCGCCCACGATGTTGATCAGCATGATCACGATCCCGGCGATCGCATCCCCGCGCACAAACTTCGAGGCACCGTCCATGGAACCAAAGAACTCTGCCTCACGGGCGATATCAGAACGACGACGGCGCGCGTCCTCTTCCCCGATCAGGCCGGCATTCAAATCCGCGTCAATCGCCATCTGCTTGCCTGGCATGGCATCCAGCGTGAACCGCGCCGACACTTCAGCCACACGCCCTGCGCCTTTCGTGATGACCGCAAAGTTGATCACAACCAAAATCAGAAAGACGACAATACCGACGGTGAAATTACCCCCGACCAGAAAGTGGCCAAACGCCTCAATCACCTTGCCCGCCGCATCGGGACCGGTATGGCCCTGCAGCATCACAATTCGGGTAGACGCCACGTTCAGCGACAGACGCAATAAGGTCGTGACGAGCAATACGGTCGGGAAAACCGAGAAATCGAGGGTTTTTTGGGTGTTGACCGCAACCAGCAACACCAAAATCGAGATCGCGATATTGAACGTGAAGAGCACATCCAGGACGAACGCCGGCAGCGGCAACACCATCATGGCCAGGATCATGAGGATGAGCACGGGCGCTGCGAGTTGCGTGATATTCAGACGGCCAAACAAGTTCTGCATGAGCGAAAGAGAAGAGGAGGTTGCCATTACGCCGCCTCCGGTACCAATTCAGGAGGAACCGGCAAGTCTACAGGTGGCATGGGATAGGTGCCACCCACTTGGCGCCAAGCCGCCAACTGATACACATAAGCAAGAACCTCCGCAACTGCGTTATACAGGGCGGAGGGGATTTCCTGGTCAATACTCGCGTGTTTATAGAGCGCTCGCGCTAAAGGCGGTGCCTCGAGCAACGGCACCGCATGCTCCGCACCGGTTGCCTTGATTTTCTGCGCCACCTCACCCACCCCTTTAGCCACCACTTTGGGTGCCCCCATGCCACTCTTGTAGCTGAGCGCGACTGCAAAGTGCGTCGGGTTGGTCACGATCACATCCGCCTGCGGAACAGCCGACATCATCCGGCGACGGGCGGCCTGCATCTGAAGGCTGCGGATGCGCCCCTTGACCTGCGGATCACCCATCATTTCCTTCATTTCCTGCTTGACCTCTTCCTTGCTCATCTTGAGACGATCAAAGTACTGCCACAACTGGAAAGGAACGTCTGCCGCCACCACCAAGATCAGGGTCACAACCAGCACCAAAAACGAATACGTGACCAACTCACCAGCATGCGCCAACCCGACTTCCAAAGACTGCGCCAACAAGCCCACCAACTCGTCACGCTCGCGCCAGATCAGGATGGCAGCCACCCCCCCAACCAAAATGGCCTTCAGCACAGCCTTCAGCAATTCCATCAGGCTGTTCCAGGAAAACAAACGACCAAAACCCGTCACCGGATTAATCCGATTCAGGTCAGGAACAATGGTCTTCGGTGCAAACACCCAAGCATTCAGAAAAAAGGGAGGCAGAACTGCAGCCAGCATCAGCAGGAAAAACAACGGAGAAAAAGTCAGAATCGCATCCGCCGAGATATCGGCCAGGCGCGGCAACATCAAGCCAGACTCACGCACCAAGGCCGGCTCAATGGAAAACGCCTTACGCGCAATGGCCAGGGCACGCTGCATGAACCACCCGCCCATCATCCAAAATGAGGCTGCCGCCACCAGCAAAATAAGGAAAGTGCCCAATTCACGAGAATGCGGCACCTGTCCCTGCTCACGGGCTTGCTCGATTCGCCTACCTGTAGGCTCTTCTGTTTTCTCGAGGTCGCTCTCTTCAGCCATGACCGCACTTCGGTATTAGTGCGGTCATTATAAAAAAAAACCAAAAAAATTAAATAGGTACACCACTTTTTTTAGAAGGTTCACGAGATGACAGAAACAAGCCCATGACAAATCAGTAAACCAAAAAAACAAAGAGGGGGCCGAAGCCCCCTCTTTGTATCGTTCACGAAACTGGCAAATCAGGCGAAATCAAGTGCCCGCAAGCCGGTCCCCGTGTCCACATGCTGACCCAGATCAGCCAAGAGCTCTTTCATATCCAGGATCAAGACGATCTGCCCGTTGGACAAGGTCGTCACACCTGCCACGCCGCGCGGACGGAAGTCTTCAAGAGACTTAATCACGGCATCATCACGACCAGCAAAACTATCCACCCCAAGGATGAAGCTCCGCTCAGCAGTCTGCATGAAAACACCATACTCGGGATATTTCTCCAAGGGCCATCCGAGGAGTCGAGCCAAGCTGATGACAGGCAATACATCGCCACGCACCACCAGTGTCTCCTTACCACCGACCTCCTGAATACGCCCCTGTTCGATCGGCAAGATTTCACGAACCAGAGACAGCGGCAATGCAAACGGCTGCTCGCCCAACAAGACCAGCAAGACCGGCAAAATCGCCAGGGTCAGTGGCAGGGAGATGATGAATACAGAGCCCTTGCCCTGCTCGGAGCGAATTTCGATCGAACCGTTGAGTTTCTGGATATTGGTCTTAACCACATCCATCCCTACGCCACGCCCCGAGACATCGGATATCTGAGACTTGGTAGAGAAGCCCGGCAGGAAAATCAGGTTCAAGCTCTGGCGCTCATCCAGCGTGTTGGCCTCTTCTTCAGAAATCAGGCCCTTCTCAACAGCCTTGGCACGGATACGCTCCGCACTCATACCACGGCCATCATCGGCAATGATGAGTACGATGTGATCGCCTTCTTGGCGCGCTTCCAGACGAACCAAACTCTTCGGCGCCTTACCGGCGGCCTGACGCTCCGCGGGCATTTCAACCCCATGGTCGACGGCGTTGCGGATCAGGTGAATCAACGGATCCGCCAAATCCTCAATCATGGTCTTATCGACCTCGGTCTCCTCACCGGCCAGAACGAGTTCGACATCCTTCCCTAACTGACGCGCCAAATCCCGCGCAATACGCGGATACTTCTGGAAAAGTCGCCCAATCGGCTGCATCCGGGTCTTCATCACCGAATTTTGCAGATCAGAGACCAAGAGATCGAGTTGGCTTACCGCCTGATCCAAGGCATGCAATGTCTCGGAGTCGTTTTTCCCCGCCAGGATATCGGCGCGCAAGCTCGTCAAGCGGTTTTTCGTCAGCCCGATTTCGCCGGACAAATTCAGCACCTGATCCAGGCGTGCCGTATCGACACGAATGGTATTTTCACGCGCACGATCATCCGTACGGCGGGCCGCGCCCGAAGACTGAACTGCCGGACGGTCTGTCGCACGCCGACCAAAAGGAGAGGGAGCCGCCGCCGCTGTAGCAGCAGGCACAGCCTCCGCGACAGGCGCGACATCCGCCTTGGCAATCACTTCGCCCTCAGCAGGCTGAACCCCGGTAACAGCAGCATGCAACGCGCCCCAATCGGGCTCGCCGGTGCCTGACGCAGGAACAGGCTCCGCCACAGGCGCCGCCGTTGCCGCAGCAGGCATTTCACCCGACAATGCCCCCTGGAGCGCCGCCAAAACGCCCGCATCGGCCGGTTGGGGCTGGACCATTTGGGCCAACTCACCAAACATATCGCGCACCCCTTTGGTGGCTGCCATGATGACATCCATCAACTCCGGGGTCAGTTCCAACTCGCCGTTACGCAGCCGATCAAACAGGTTTTCGGTCAAATGACACAAGGTGACAAGTTCGGTCGCATTCAGGAAACCTGCGCCTCCCTTCACCGTATGAAAGCCGCGGAAAATGTCATTCAGCAGCCCACGGTCATCCGGCATCTTCTCGAGATCGACCAGTTTGTTATCCACATCAGACAACAAATCATGTGCTTCCTGCAGAAAATCCTGCAGGAGGTCTTCCATACCAGCAAAATCGCTCATATCGATCTCCTTAGAACCCGAGGCTCTCAAGCAGGTCATCCACCTGACCTTGATTGACCACGACGTCGGTGCGCCCCTCGGCATTGACGACTGGGCCATTCATCAGGCTTTTGACCTCATCGGTCTGACGCTGAGGCGGCACCACCTCCAGCAATACCGCCATCAAGCCTGACTCCAGTTCCTGCGCCAGCGCAACGATCTTCTTGATGACTTGCCCGGTCAGGTCTTGAAAATCCTGCGCCATCATGATCTCAGTCAGCTGGGCATGAGTGGCCGCCGTCTTTTCTGGCAATTGCGTCCCGAGGAAAGAGCGTGTATCCACGGCCAGTTGTCTGAAATCCTGAGTGGTTAACTGATTCGCAAATGCAGCGTCCCAGCGTTTTGCCAGAGCCTGACCGTTGTTTGCGATATCGTCGACAATCGGCGACGCCACATCGGTCGCATTGAGAACCTTACATGCAGCCTGTTCCGTCAAATTGGCCACATAGGCCAAGCGATCCTTGGCGTCAGGCAAGACACTCACGGCCTGTTCAATAACCTTGTCATAACCAAGCTGCCCAAGGGTATCGTGCAAGGTGCGGGCCATATGGCCGATCCTGTTGAACACAGCCTCCTGCTGCGTCCACTCGCCCTGCTCCTCCGGCACATCCTGAACGGCGGCGCTCCCAGACTCCTGAATAACGGGCGCGGCAGCCGCCGAGACACTATCAAAAAGCGCTTGCAAATCATCACTATCCGACCCCGTATCCACGACAGGTTTGGCAGCGACAGGCGCCGGTTTGCTTACATCGGCCGCAATCGAATCAAAAAGGGCTTCGAGGTCCGAGGAATCATTGGTGGCGGTCATCTGAACCTCCTCAAGCAACGCCCATTTTTTCGAAAATCTTGTTTAACTTCTCGGAGAGTGTGCCTGCCGTAAACGGCTTGACGATATAGCCACTTGCACCAGCCTGGGCCGCTGCAATAATGTTTTCCTTCTTGGCCTCTGCCGTAATCATCAAAACAGGCAAGTGCTTCAAGTTCGGCGTCGCGCGGATCGTCTGTAACAGGGTGAGACCGTCCATATTGGGCATATTCCAATCAGTCACAACAAACTCGAAGCCCCCGCCCTGAAGCTTCTGAAGGGCGATTGCGCCATCCTCCGCTTCATCCACGTTCGTAAATCCCAACTCTTTCAGAAGATTACGGACAATTCGACGCATCGTGGAAAAATCGTCCACGACCAAAAACCGCATTTTCGGATCGGCAGCCATGCAATAAATACTCCAGAAAACTTGCCTGTTATCGTTCGATCAGGGGGCGCAGCGTATCCGCCAAGGCCTCTGCATCAAATTTTGCTACGTAAGCATCCACGCCAACGGTTTTACCCATTGCACGATTCGCTTCGGAGGACAACGAAGAATGCATCACCACGGGGACGCCATCAAAGCGCGGATCGGACTTGATGTTCTTGGTCAGCACATAGCCATCCATCTCAGGCATTTCAGCATCCACCAAGATCAAGCGTATCTCGTCGCGGATGTTGCGCCCGCTTTGCAAGGCATGCGCCGCAATTCCTTGCAAGCGCGTCCATGCTTCCATACCGTTGGTCGCATGTTTGTGACGCACACCCAACTTATCCAGCACCTCTGAAATCTTCCGTCGGGCCACGATGGAGTCATCGACAAAAAAGACGCTCGTATCGGGGTCGACCCGGGCCGGAGGAATATCGATGATCATGACTTCGCCAAAAGCGTTGGCGAGTATCTGCTCGACATCCAGAATGGACACCAAGCCCCCCCCCTCAAGTTCGATGACAGCCGTGATCAAACCTTGATTGGCAGAGAGGACGCTCTCGGGTGCTTTCACGCGCTCCCAGTCAACGCGAATAATGCGATCCACTTCGTGCACCAGAAAGCCCAGAGTACGCTTCGAATATTCTGCAACCATCATGGTTTTGCCAAGCCCGGGGACGCCGCCTTCCAGTTGAAGGAAAGGCGCCAGAGACAAAACGGGAATCACGTTTCCGCGAAGGGAAATCAGCCCTTCCACCCCACGCGGCATATTCGGCGTTTTGGTGATACGCGGCGTCCGCCCGACTTCACGCACCTTGAATACGTTAATCCCAAAAATTTCACGCGTTCCAAGGGTAAAGAGCAGAATCTCCATTTTATTGGAGCCGGCCAAGCGCGTTCTTGCATCCACGCTCTCAAGCAAATTTTTGTGTTCGACGAGTTCCATCACATATCCCCCCTGAACAATCAACCTACCTGAGCCAAGGCTGCAACTTCAGGCACCCCGAGACGACGTTTCAGGGTTTCAGAAAGACGCTGAGGCTCAAACTTCGGGACATATTCATCGACCCCAACGGACTCACCCAGCTTTTGGTTCGACATGCCGGACAGGGACGAATGCATGACAATGGGCACACCCGCAAACCTCGGATCCGACTTGATTTTCTTAGTCAGGATATAGCCATCCATCTCCGGCATTTCGATATCTGTCAGGACCAAATTGACGAAATGGGAGGCAGGCTTCCCCACCGAAGCCGCATAAGCGGCAATCTTTTCCATTTCGTCCCACATTTGACGCCCATTTACAGCAGAAACCCCCTTCACCCCCATGACGGCCAAGGTCTTTTCAATCTGCTTCCGCGCAACGCTGGAATCATCGCAATAAAACACCGTCAGATCAGGACGGTCCAGCGGCACCACACTGCGGTACATAATTTCCTGATCGATGGAGGTCGTTTCGGACAGAATTTTCTCGACGTCCATCATCATGACAAGCCGAGCGTCCTCCAGTTCGGTCACAGCCGTAACCAAGCCCCCCGTCTGAGCCAGCAGCATTTCAGGAGGAACACGCATTTTTGACCAGTCGAGACGCAGAATGGTATCAACACCCTCGACCAGGAAACCTTGGGTATGACCGTTGTACTCCGTCACAATCATGATTTCGCGCGGCGTATCGGCGGAAATCCCCGAGTACTTCGCCAGGTCAATAACGGGCACCAAGGCACCGCGCAAGCTGACCATACCTTCAACGGAGGAAGGCATATCAGGTGCGGCAGTAATTTTAGGCGTTCGCATCACTTCGCGAACTTTGAAAACGTTAATCCCGTAGGTTTCCCGGCGACCAGTACGCTGGTCCACGCCCAAGAAGAACAAGAGGATTTCAAGCTTGTTCGTTCCGGCCAACTTGGTCCGAGCATCAATATTTCTTAGTAGTTCTGACATGACATCCCCCCCGCACCCAGTGCGCCGGTCTTCTCTGAGTCTAGCAAGTCAGTTGAACGGACAACCGACAGCTTAAAGCTTACAGCTTTAGCAAATTTGGAACAATTTTCCGAAATTAGCAATATCCAGCACTTGCTTTACATTACCACGAACACCCGAAAGACTGATTTCTTTACCGACGCCACCCATTTTGTCGCGCAACATCAACAACATACCGAGTGCCGAACTATCCAGATAGTCCACGTTCGTAAAATCGACGACCACTGATTTGATCCCTGCTTCGGCCATCAGGGGCTCGTAGGCACCACGAAACTCACGATGCGTGTTGAAATCAAAACGGCCGGCCAACGTGATCAAGGCCTTGGCACCATCTTTCGTGACTGTAGCTTGCATGGGAATTCCTGATTGATAACTGAGCTTGTTGATTAGTGTAATACTTTAACTAGAAGGGGCAATAGCTAGCGTGTCGCCGCCTGCAGGACTTTCCGGGCCAAATCATCGAGTGGCGCTTGCTCTTCCACCCCCCCGATCAGAAAAGCTTCACGCGGCATGCCGTACACCACACATGTCGCCTCGTCCTGTCCAAATGTGCGCGCCCCAGCTTGCCGCATGCGCAACAAGCCTTGGGCGCCATCTTTGCCCATTCCGGTCAACAACACACCGATTGCATTCTTTCCAACGCAGCTGGCCGCGGAGTCGAACAACACATCCACGGCGGGGCGATGGCGGTTCACCGGGGGCGTTTGCAGTAACTCAGTCATAAATCCGGAAGCCCCCTTGCGAATCTGCATGTGCGAGTGGCCCGGCGCGATGTACACAGTCCCCGGCTCAACGCGCTCACCACCTTTGGATTCCAAGACTTTGGGCGCACACAATCCATCCAGACGGCGGGCAAAGGACGCGGTAAACGCCTCTGGCATATGCTGAACGATCAAGATCGGCGGGCAATCTGCAGGAATCCCGCAAAGAAACTCCTTGATTGCTTCGGTGCCCCCTGTAGACGCGCCAACAAATATGATTTTCCCGGACATAGCTCCTGACACCCTTCCAACCGAAGCGGGTTTTACCTGCACAAGCGAATCACTCCCACCTGGTTGCACCACAGGCTGCCGACGAATACGGGCACCACCTGCTGCTCTCAATTTTTCGATCAACTCTTCTGCATAATCTTCCATCGTCCGCCCCCCGACAGCCTGGGGCTTACCGATGAAGTCGACAGCACCGATTTCCAGCGCCTTGAGCGTCGTTTCCGAACCGGCCTGAGTGTAGGCAGAGACCATGACCACAGGCATCGGCCGCAATCGCATCAGGCGCGACAGAAACTCGATGCCGTCCATTTTGGGCATCTGCACATCCAGCGTTAACACGTCCGGATTCAAAACCTTGATCATCTCCCGGGCAGTCGGAGCGTCCGGTGCAGCCCCAACCACTTCAAGATCGGGTGCCAGCGACACCATTTCGGTCAACAAACTCCGCATCAGGGCAGAGTCATCGACAATCAGCACTTTGATTTTCTTCATTCTACGTACTCAGCCTCTGCGTGAATGTATCTTGCCCAGACAGCATCAAACGAAGAGCTCAACATCCCCTTCAACCTTGTCCACGCTAAGCCGATCCTTGTATGCCCGCTCACGACTGAACAAGGTGTCGTTGTGCACACGATGAAGCTTCTTGACCAAGACACGCCCCGAATCAGGAAAATAGTAAACTTTTCTCGGGTATGAATCGAGCAAGTCTTTTGCCACAACAGGTATTTTTTCTGTTTTCAGGTAATCCAGCACGAATTCGGCATTCCTCACCCCAACATTACTGCTCGAAAGGCTGGACAGGACGGCTCCGCCGCCAAAAACCTTGGCTTCCATGCGGTTACGTCGCGCGCCCATTTTCAACAAATGGTTGATCAACACTTCCATCGCATAGGTTCCGTAGCGCGCCGACGTACCAACCGTGTCACGCCCGCCCTCATCCGGCAGCATGAAATGGTTCATCCCCCCGATTCCAGAGTCCACGTCGCGAATACAGGCCGCCACACACGAGCCCAGAACCGTTACCAGCAACATGCCGCGATCGGATACGCAGTACTCTCCAGGCAGGATCTTCGCTGCCTCTGCCTGAAAATTCCGGTCATAGTAACGATTGGTTGCCAGGTGTTCGTCAAATGCGTGCTGCACTCATTATCCTCTCGCGACTCAGCGTGCTTTAGCCAAGGCATAGACTGTTTTGCCGAGGGACTTGAAGAGATCTGCAGCATGCAAAAAGCTCTCCGAGTGCCCGGCAAACATCAACCCATCCGGCTGCATCATGGGCGCAAAACGCGACAAAATCTTGTACTGCGTCGGTTTGTCAAAATAAATCATGACATTCCGGCAAAAGATGATGTCCAGAGGCCCTTTGACCGGCCAATTGGGTTCCAGCAAGTTAATACGCTGAAAGTCGATCATCCGCTTTAATTCAGGACGCACGGATACATACCCTTCCTGGGCACCGGTGCCGCGCAAAAAGAAACGACGCAGGCGCTCTGGAGAGAGTTTTTCTACGCGCTCAATTGGATACACCCCTTTGCGAGCAGTCTCAAGCACGTTGGTATCGAGATCTGAGGCAATGATCGAAACATTCGACACATTCGCGCCCAACGCTTCCTGAACGGTAATCGCGATTGAATACGGCTCTTCACCGGTCGAAGCAGCCGAACACCAAACACGAATCGGACGCGTCGTCCCGATTTTTTTCAGATGCTCGGCAAAAATCGGGAAATGATGGGGTTCTCTAAAAAATGAGGTCAGATTGGTCGTGAGCGAATTCACGAAACGCTCCCACTCATCCCCCCCATTCTTTTCCAAGGCATCCAGGTATTCCGCAAAGCTGCCTTTGCCCGTTGCCCGGAGACGTCGAGCCAAGCGGGAATAGACCATATCCTGTTTTACTGGCGACAGCGAAATGCCCGCATGCTGATAGATCAGCTTACGCACACGTTCGAAATCAGTGCTGGAAAACGAAAACTCGCGTATGCCCCCCTCTGACCTAGCGGGCGTACTCGGGGGGCGAGGGGCGACGGTCGACGCCCTGGGTTTGCCAAAATCGCTCATATCAGAACTCTTCCCACTCATCGTCCATGGCAGCAGGCAAAGCTGGCTTCTTGGCGGGGCTGCGCTTCAATTGTGGGCTCGCCGCTTCAGCGAAACCTCTCCCCGAAACAGCATGCTTCAGAACGGGGATATCTCCGCCATTCATTTTGAAAACAGCAACCACCGAAGTCAGATTATGCGCCTGCTCTTCCAGGCTTTCCGCAGCAGCTGCGGCCTCTTCCACCAAGGCAGCATTCTGCTGCGTCACCTCATCCATCTGACTCACTGCCAGGCTGACTTGTTCAATACCGGAACTTTGTTCACGGCTGGCATCCGAAATATCCCCCATGATCTTCGCCACCCGCTTGATGCTGGTGACGACTTCTTCCATGGTGTGCCCGGCCTGATCCACCAGGCGATTGCCGGTCTCGACCTTTTCGACGGAGTCGGAAATCAGGCCCTTGATTTCCTTGGCGGCAGCAGCACTCCGCTGCGCCAGATTGCGCACTTCGGTTGCGACGACGGCAAAACCACGCCCCTGCTCGCCGGCACGCGCAGCTTCAACCGCTGCATTCAAGGCCAGGATATTGGTCTGGAAGGCAATCCCATCAATCACACCGATAATGTCGGCAATACGGCTGCTCGACTGGTGAATGGCGCTCATGGTGTTCACGACTTGACCAACCACATTCCCACCCTTTTCAGCGACCTGCTGGGCCGCAGCAGCCAGATCATTCGCTTGACGGGCATTATCCGCATTCTGCTTCACCGTACTGGTGAGCTCTTCCATACTGGATGCGGTTTCCTCCAAACTGCTGGCCTGCTCTTCCGTACGGCTAGAGAGATCCTGGTTACCCGCTGCAATTTCCTTCGCCGCAGTATTGATGGCATCCGTCGCACCCCGGATTTGCTCAACAATCTCACACAAGCGGGTCACAGTCGTATTGGCATCATCCTTCAACTGGCCGAACGTTCCCTCGTAGTCAGCACTGATCGTCTTGGTCAGATCCCCCTCGGCAACGGCAGCCAACACCGTCACCACATCATCCAGACCCCGCTGCGCGGTATCCAGAAGGCAATTCAAATCCGTTGCCAAACGCAGGAAGAAGTCCTTCTTGCCATCCATCGCGACGCGATGGGTAAAGTCCCCGCGAGCGGCAGCCGCCACAATGCTGGCAACCTCTTCTTCAACCGCCACTTCAGCCGTACGATCCAACCACTCCACGGCATAACCCAAACGGACACCACGGTCGTTCAAGACAGGGGTCACGGCCAAAGAGAAGGTACGCCCCCCCACCTTGATTGCTGCCCGGTGGGTACCGGTCAAGCGCTGCAACATGCCGCGCTGATGTGACGGATTTTTATGGAAGATGTCGATATTCGCGCCCATCAGGGTCGCTGCCGAGAAATTCGGCAGATCCTTCTTCAGATCCGGCTCGGCAATCCGGAACATCTCATGGATTGCGCGGTTCATGTAGATGATGTTGAGGCCATCATCGGCAATCATGACGTTGGTCGCGACATTATCCAGGCCGATCTTGATCCGGAGATTTTCTTCTGCAACGCGATTGGCCTCCGCCACATCGCATCCCAACTTGATCTGCATGGACTGCATTGCCTGCAGCACCTTGCCGATTTCATCGTCACGATTGAAGTCAAACTTGTTGTAATACTGGCCCGCAGCGATCTTGCGGAAAGTGTCCGTCACCACTGACATCGGACGGGTAATGGCGCCAGCCACCCCCCGCAGGAGCACGAAACCAAGCAAGGCCATCACCACCGCTGCCAACAGGGCAAATTGGCCCAGCATCTCGCCGCCCAGTGCCAAGGCGATGAAGCCGACGGCCATCAGCAGGCCAATCCAGTTCAGTTTGGCGGAAATGGACGTATCGCGCAAAGACGCACCCATGCCCTCACCGCCGGCAACCAGGGCACCACGGACCACCTGCAGATTACCCTGACGCTTCTCGCGGAACTGCCGGTAGGCCGCATCCACCTGCGCGATCACCGCAGGATCGGCCTTGCGGCGTACGGACATGTAGCCCGTTACCTGACCGTTTTCCCAAATCGGTGTCGCATTCGCCTCAACCCAGTAGTAATCCCCGTTTTTGCAGCGATTCTTGACATATCCGGTCCAGGGGCGATTTTGCTTGAGGGTTTTCCAGAGATCATCAAACGCCTCAACCGGCATGTCCGGATGCCGGACGATGTTGTGCGGCTCCCCAATCAGTTCCGCTTCGGTAAAACCGCTGATTTCCAGGAAGTCACGGTTGATGTAGTTGATCCGACCCTTGAGATCGGTTTTGGAGACAATCAGCGTCTCCGGTGACAGCACCACTTCCCGATCAGTAACCGGCAGGTTGGTTCTCATGCATCCCTCCTCATTGACTCATTACGCATGGCTCAAGGGCCGTTATAGGTTGTTAGAACAGATCAGCGGCCGCAAGGCTAGGCGGTCGCACTCTCGATCAGTTCCATATCTGCACTGGTCATCAGTCGTTCGATATCGGTCACGATCATCATTCGGGAATCCATGCTGGCGAGGCCCAGAATGTATTTCGTATCGAAACTTCCGGAAAAATCAGGCGCCGGACGAATTTGAGCCGGCGTCAGAGAAATCACGTCCGATACGCTATCCACCACGATACCGATCACCCTGCCGGCCACATTGAGAATGATGACGACCGTAAAGGGGGTGTACTCAATGCTGCCCAGATTGAACTTGATCCGGAGATCGACGATCGGCACGATGATGCCGCGCAGGTTAATCACGCCCTTGATAAACGGCGGCGTATTTGCGATCAGGGTGGGCTGCTCGTAGCCGCGGATTTCCTGCACCTTGAGGATATCAATCGCGTACTCCTCGCTCCCTAACGTGAATGTCAGGTACTCACAAGCCACCGAATTTTCATCATCTGCAACGGCAGTTTTTTGCGTAGTCACATCCATTTAAATCTCCTTCGCTTTACCTTAGGCAGCTTTGCCCAGCGTGGATCGCGCCATGCCCGCAATTGCTGAGACATCTAGAATCAAGGCAACGTGACCATCCCCCATGATGGTCGCCCCGGAGACACCAGGAACCCGGCGATAGTTCGCCTCAAGGCTCTTAATCACGACCTGATGTTGCCCAAGCAAAGCATCCACGAACAAGGCGGCCTTAGTACCATCCGCATCCAGAACAACCATGATGCCTCGGGTCAATTCTGCACAGTCAGAAGCCAGGTTAAAGAGTTCGTGCAAGACGACCACAGGGAGGTATTCGCCGCGTACCTGAACGACACGCGCACGATTGGAGAGCGTTTTGATATCGCTCGCCTGCGGCTGCAAAGACTCCACCACATACGACAAGGGCAGAATATACGTCTGATTGCCAACGGCAACAGACATCCCATCAAGAATGGCGAGGGTCAGCGGCAGACGTACCGTCATGCGGGTCCCGACCCCTTGCATCGACTCAATATCAACGCGACCGCCCATCGACTGAATATTTCGGCGCACGACGTCCATACCGACGCCCCGTCCGGAAACATCCGTAATCTGATCCGCGGTGGAAAAGCCGGCTTCAAAAATGAGGTTGAATACCTCACTGTCCGTCATTTGGTCCGAGACAGGCAAACCACGCTCACGCGCCTTGGTCAGAATTTTCTGACGGTTCAGGCCCGCACCATCGTCCCCCACCTCGATCACGATATTGCCCCCCTGGTGATAGGCCTTGAGGGTAATTGTTCCGACCGGACTTTTGCCGGCAGCCACACGCTTCTCAGGGGACTCAATCCCATGATCCAGGCTATTGCGGATCAAGTGTGTCAGCGGATCGGCAATTCGCTCAATCAGGCTTTTATCGAGTTCGGTCGTTTCACCCGACGTTTTCAGTTCGACCTGCTTACCAAGCTTGCTCGACAAATCCCGCACCACACGGGGAAAGCGAGAGAAAACAAAAGAAATCGGCAACATCCGGATCGACATCACGGATTCCTGCAAATCCCGGGTATTCCGCTCCAACTGGACCAGGCCATTCACCAAGCTTTCCGGCGCATCCTCCTGCATCCGGGCAGCCGTTTGCAACAGCATTGCCTGAGTGATGACCAACTCACCCACCAGATTGATCAACTGATCGACCTTCTCCACACTGACCCGAATGGACGACTCAGCCCCGGCTGCACTGGTCGGAGCAGGCGCACGGCCCGCTTTCGCACCTTCTGACGAACTCGCTGCCTTGACGACAGGAGCTGCGGCAGTTTGGGGTGGCACGTCCTCGACTTTAGGCGGCGGTGCCACGGACGCCACAGCAGGTGTCGGCAAGGGCTCAAAGAAGCCGTAGCCATCGCCCTCCTCTACCTGCTTCTGTTCTTGTACAGGCGCGGCAGGGGCAGGGGCGGGCACTTCGGGCAAAGGCTCAAAGAAACCATACGAGCCATCGCCAGCATCAACGGTCAGGGTCGCCTCTGGCGCCGGCACTTCCGGCAGGGGCTCGAAGAAGCCGAATCCATCCCCCTCCAAAGACGCAGGAGCCGATGCAGCAAGCGGTTCGAAAAATCCGTATGCCGTCTCTTCCTGCTGCACGCCAGGTGCATCATCAAAGAGCCCGAATGCCGTTTCCTCGGACGCAGAGGGCGCCACTTCGCCGATGCGCCAAGCGCCGTTTTCAGCAACGAAATCGATCTGATCCGAGAAGCTCAGCATGTCGGCCGATGTTTCCAGACTCAGTCGCCAGAAACCCACCTCATCGTCACGCTCGGGGCGCGCCAGCAGTTCGAGTTTCCCAAGCGCCCGCAGATCATTCAGCAGATGTTGAATGCCCCCTGCCGCCACCGAGGCTGCCGTGGGCACAAATTGGATGTCGTAATGGTGTTGACCGCCGGAAAGGGCGCTTTCAGGTGCGCACGGCGACGCGTCAACATGATCTTCGGCAGGACCGTCCGACAAACGACGCAAGCGGCTACAGATTTGCTCGACGGCTTCCGGCGCCACCGCACCACGCCCCTGATGGGCCTCCAGCATATCCTTCAGGACATCACCGCAGGCCAGGAAGGCATCCACCATATCAGGCCGCAAGACCAGTTCGTTGCGGCGAATACGGTCGAGCAGATTCTCAAGAATATGCGTTGTTTCGGCCAGATCAGAGAACCCAAAGGTCCCCGCGCTTCCCTTGATGGAATGCGCTGCCCGGAAAATAGCATTCAATTGCTCAGCGTCCGGATGATCAACATCCAGCTCCAGCAACAATGCTTCCATCGTACCCAGATGCTCCGCAGACTCCTCGAAGAACACCTGGTAGAACTGACTCATGTCGATTGCCATGTCCCCCCCTGGCTCAGTTTCACGGTCGTAGGCCGTTGCGCTGCCCTGCCATCAGCAGACCGTGGTCAACCGATCACTTTACGGACAACTTCGATCAGCTTCTGGGGATCAAAGGGCTTCACCAGCCACCCGGTGGCGCCGGCTGCACGGCCTTGCGACTTCATTGCATCGGACGACTCCGTCGTCAGCATCAGAATCGGGGTCGACGCGTACTGCGGCATGCCGCGCAAACTCTTGATCAAGGTCAGCCCATCCATACGCGGCATGTTCTGGTCAGTCAGGACCAGATTGACGCTACGCGCTTTTGCCTTTTCCAGCCCGTCCATGCCATCAACGGCTTCAACCACTTCGTAACCGGCACTTTTCAGGGTGAAAGAGACCATCTGGCGGATGGACGCAGAATCATCAACAGCAAGAATGGTTTTCGGCATAGTGACCTCTTATAAAAATCAGAACAACTCAATGTCTCCACTGGCGTAGCCAGTTTGAGCGACAGGATTATTTTCGACCCCTTTTTTCAGGGCATCGAACTTCAAAGCCAATTGATCGACGTGCGTCTGCAATTCGTCGAGGATGCGCAGCGTTTCCTCCGGATGCTGGGTATCCAGCAGGGCAGACGCCATTTTTTCTTCATCGCTGACAACCTCATCCAGCAGATCAAGGCGGCGCCCGATATGCCCCAGCAACTGGGTCACCATATCCTGAAACTGCATGGAGACAATAATCTCACCGACAGACGCTTCGACCTGCGCCGCGATCTGGTTCAACTCACTGACGGTCTCACCTGTTTTCGCGTTGAGTGCCTCGATCCCGATCATGGTCGACTCAACATCACTCTTGGAGGTCAGCATGAAGGTCATATCCTGGGCGGCCATCTGAGTGATCGTCTGCTCCGTCGCATCGATACTGCTCTGCATCTTCACCAATGAATCACGAATTTGCAAACTGAAGTGGTTTGTTCGCCCGGAAAGATCACGCACCTCGTCCGCCACAACAGCGAAACCGCGCCCCGCCTCGCCGGCACGCGCGGCCTCAATCGCTGCATTCAGCGCCAGCAAATTGGTTTGCTTGGCAATTCCCTCAATTTCCCCCAGGCGCCCATTCACATCCCGCATCTGTGCGGAAATACGCTCGGTCAGCTCAACCAAACTCATCGCCAGTCGGGAATTCTCGACAACGCTATCCACAAACTTACGTAACGTATCCGAAGTCTTCGTTGCGAAAGCGGCAAAATCCACAACCTCGCCCTCGGTAGCGGAGGACGAGCCCGCAACGATTTGCAAACCCAGTTGCCGCTGGCGCTGGACATGCGCATTAGTGGTCTGAAAGCTGCCGATCAGTTTGCCAATTGCTTCGCCGAAGATGGTCTGGGTACGGATCACATCTTCCCGAATGACGGAGAGTTGCTGCGCAAACTCGGAGGAAATCCGTTTCAGCGCATCGCTACTATGGCGGATCAATTGCTGGTCAACCGCATGACGGGCACGGGCATCCGCCTCATGCCGCTCTGTCGGCACCAGCCAAAACGCAAAAGCGGCCCACCCCACCGCGAGCAACAACACGGCAGCAACGCTCCCCCCGATGCCGAGCGGAAATGCGCCGAGCACCAGCGCCCCGAGAATGAGCCCAGACCATGCAGCACCTGCAACCACGAGTTTAGTTTTGGCTTGCAAGCAACAGCTCCTCGTTCATGGCTCCCATTGTCAGCCCGCCGTCTTGGCGCCGTTCGGCAACTGGAAGCCCGGCAGCGCCTCCTCTCCACCCACTTCGGCCTCCGGACCTTCTTCCTGAAGGATGGCCGTTTCGGCTTTGCGGTTCAAGACCACAATACTGATCCGACGGTTCACGGAATTGAGCGGATCATTCTTGTCGAACAAAATGGTAGAGGACTGCCCCACCACGCGGAGCACCTTGCTTTCATCCATACCGCCATTGATCAATTCGCGGCGCGATGAGTTCGCGCGGTTTGCCGAAAGTTCCCAGTTCGAGAAACCGCGGTCTCCCCCGGCAAACTGCGCCGCATCGGTGTGCCCGGCCAAGCTGACCCGATTGGGAACCGAATTGAGCGCACGCCCGATCTGGCGGAGAATATCTCGGGTGTAAGGTTTCAGCTCAGCGCTGCTCGAATCAAACATGGGGCGATTCTGCTCATCGACGATCTGAATCCGCAAGCCTTCGCTCGTGATATCGAGCAGCATCTGCTTTTTGAACTGCGCCAGCTGAGGCGTCTCGGTGATCATCTTTTCAATCTGGGACTTCAGATTTTCAAGAGACTCCTGCTCTTTACGGCGAAACTCAGCATTGGTTTCCTTGGCAAAGTAGGTCTTCTTCTCGGTATCCACTTCGCCACGCTTGACTTGCCCTGACTGACGCGTCAAATCCTTGCCGCCCCCCTTCAGGACACTGGATGCGTCACCCGAGCCACTCCCGCCCTCACGCGCCACTTTCAACGGGTTTTGGAAAAACTCGGCAATCCCCTGCAAATCGCCCTTCGCAGTCGAACCCAAAAGCCACATCAGCAGAAAGAAGGCCATCATCGCCGTCACGAAGTCGGCGTAGGCAATTTTCCAAGCGCCACCGTGGGCGCCGCCTGCGACCACCTTCTTGCGCTTGATGACTATGGGGCGTGTCGAATCGTCACTCATCTACCGTGCCTTTACGCATCCGTTGCCTGGATCATTTCCCTTTGCGCGCCTTGAGTTCTTCCTCAAGTTCGCGGAAGGTGGGACGAACGGACGAGTCCAGTGTCTTGCGACCGAATTCGATGGCAACCTGCGGCGCATAGCCCAACATCGAGGCGAGCAATACCATCTTGATCATCTGGTAGATCTTCGACCCTTCATGCGCCTTCTGTTCCAGAAGGCTGGCGATCGGCGCCACGAAGCCGTAAGAGATCAGAATACCGAGGAAGGTCCCCACCAGCGCCCCCCCGATCATCTTCCCGAGGACAGCAGGCGGCTGCCCCACCGAGCCCATCACGTTCACCACCCCCATCACCGCCACCACGATACCGAAAGCAGGCGTTGCGTCGCCCACTTTCTGGACCACATGCGCAGGGCCTTCGACCTCATGATGGTGAGTTTCCAGTTCCACATCCATCAGGCTTTCGATTTCGACGGTATTCAGATTCCCGCCCACCATCATCCGCAGGTAATCCGTTGCAAACTCCATGATGTGGTGATCGTGAACCAGATCGGGGTACTTGCTGAAAATCGGGCTGGCCTCCGGGTTCTCGATGTCCCCTTCAATGGACATCAAACCTTCCTTACGGACCTTGGAGAGAATCTCGAACAACATCGCCAAGGCATCGATATAAAACGCCTTGGTGTATTTGGAGCCTTTCAGGACGCCGGGTACCGCAGCAACGGTGGCCTTGATGATCTTGATGTCGTTCCCGGCCAAAAAGCCGCCAATCGTCAGGCCGACAATAGCGACATATTCGGTCGGCACCCACAACGCGAGGAGGCTACCGTGAATGGCATACGTCCCCAGCGAAGACGCAAGAATGACCACATAACCGATAATCAGAAACATGCAGAGCCCCCACAGAGGCCGGTTTTCACGACCGGCCTGATACTTTTTGTTTGGTCCTCGGTATTGTAGCCATGAGCCTTGGCTAAGCGCAAAGAAGAAATGCCATTTTTAGCAGAATCTACGGGCCTTACGCACGATACCGAATGCTAGACTTGAACCCTATCATCACTCGACCAAGGATGTGTTGTGATCCGGTTTTGCAACCAGTGCGGTGCCCCAACCCAGTACGCCATCCCCGCCGGTGACAATCGGCCGCGGCACATCTGCCCTGCCTGCGGCCACATTCAGTATGAGAATCCACGCATGGTTGTCGGCTGCATCGCAACCTGGCATGAGCGCATCCTGCTCTGCAAGCGCGCCATTGAGCCTCGCCATGGCTTTTGGACCTTGCCGGCCGGATTCATGGAAAATGGCGAAAGTACCGCACAGGCCGCGCTCCGGGAAACCGAGGAGGAGGCCGGCGCACACATCCTTTCTCCCATCCCATTTCTCATGGTCAACCTGCCGCACATTGACCAGATTCATCTTTTTTACCGGGGAGAAATGGCAAGCAATACCTACGCAGCCGGAGAAGAGAGCCTGGACGTCCAACTCTTTGATGCACAGGACATCCCCTGGAACGACCTGGCCTTTGGCAGCGTGCGCCTTTGCCTGACTTTATATCTGCAGGAGCGGCAACAGGGCACGTTCGGCTTTCACGAGCACCAACTCCCCGTGACGCCCCACTACTGAGCAGGCAACTCAGCTTTCCCCGCTCGCATCCAAGTCCCCGAATTCGAGCGACAAGCGCCCTGCCCGCTCAATTGCCCGCGATCCTGACAGCACATCGGTAACGACCGCCAGCAGGCGCGCATGCGTATTCAGAGGCAGCGTGTCACCCTGCACGCTCACCCTCCCGCCCGCCTGCCACACAACATCGAGACGCACAGGAAAATTCATCAAAGAGAGCGGCGCACTTTCCGCCAGCGCTGCGGCCAAGCGCAAACGGATCTCGACAGCATCATGCTCCGGGAGAACCGTAATCGGGGAGGTCATTGTCGATTTTTGCCCTTCCCCGCCGGTCGACCGCCTGGAAGCCTGCCCGCGCCTGGCTGGCGCAACCGTATCCTGACGCATCTCTGTCTGCACGCTTGCCGCGTGACGCATCACTGGGGCCCCGCGCAGACGCGCAGCAAGCAGCTTTTTCTCCGGCAAGGCGGCGGGCGCACTCAGTTCCGCCAACACGGCGATCAAAGCACCGTGCAACGCAAGAGAAAGCGCCAGCGCGCGAGGAAGCAAACGATTCATGCGCATAAAAAAACCCCCGACACCAATCGCTGGGCGGGGGTTCTTACCGAGACAAGGCGATTTAACCGCCCGATTTCTCGTTCATCTTGCTGCTGTAGAGCTTGCCCATGACAACACCGATCACCAGCACGCCAACAATGACACCCAGGCTCATCAGCCCGATATCGCTACCAAACAACAGTTCCCAAGCCATAAGTTACCTCCCAGTAACGTAACAAAAAGAATCAGCGAAAAGAATCAGTTCACTCTTGCGTGGTCTTCGCCACCAAACGCAGGGGCTTGGCCGCATCCGCCATCCACTCAGCGTGCAAACGCCATTTCCCGGACGGGTCCTCCAGCGAAACCAGCCAACGACCACGAATGTCTGCATCCAGCTTGCCGCTATAAAGGCCCGGGCTCTCCCCCTTCATCTCGACGATCTGGTCCTGCCCCGCACGCGTCGGGTGTGCGATGCGCAGCGTCAACTTTTCAGGCAAGGCGGCAGCTTCTGGACCATTCAAAAAAAACAGGCGCAAATTGTGATCTGCACGCATCAAATCGGCTTGCAAGCCCATGGCCTGCGCCTGCTGATCACGCTGCAACTGCTGATTCACCGCCAAGCCCTGCTTGTAATAATCGTCCGTGACCAACCCGTCATTGCTGACCACGGCAAGCCAGACCGTCACAATCCCGGCCACCACCACCGTCGCGGGCCCGGCAATCAACAGCCAGGGCCAACGCTGCTTATACCAAGGCAAGACATCATTACGAACATTCATTGCAATTTCCTACTCAAGGCATCAAGAAAGATGCTTTTTCACGGACAGCGATTTTTTGATCCGCTTCGGCCCGAATATCAAAATAAATCGTGTTAGCCCCCGCCTTGCCCGATTCCGGCGGAACGCGCACGACAATGGTCACCTCGTGGTTTTCGGCGCTATCAACCGGCACCCATTTCTCCCCGACGATCTCGGCATCCGCCATACCCTCAACCGCCAGTGCATAGCGTTGAGGTGATTCGGTCGTATTCATGATCTTGAGGTTGTAGACATTCTCGATCCGACCATCGTCCGCCTCACGCGCCAGGATTGAGCGATCGCGAATGACATCCACCTTGAGGGGGACCCGTACCGCCAACGACCATGCTGTCGCCAGCATGATGCCCAACAGGATGACCGAGTACAAAATAATCCGCGGACGCAAGATATGCGCGATCACCTCGCGCGGCGAAAAATGCTTGGCCAGCGCATTTTCGGTCGTATAACGAATCAAGCCGCGCGGCTTGCCAATTTTATCCATCACAGGATCGCATGCATCGATGCAGGCGCCACAACCGATACACTCGTACTGGATTCCCTTGCGAATATCGATCCCGGTGGGGCATACGGCAACGCACAAGCCACAATCGACGCAATCGCCCAAGGCAGCCGCGTCAGTCCCCTTGCGCCGAGCACCCCGCGGCTCGCCCCGCTCCGGGTCATAAGTGATCACCAAGGTATCCGGATCGAACATCACCCCCTGAAAACGGGCATACGGACACATGTACTTGCAAACCTGTTCACGCAGAAACCCGGCCTGCATGTAGCAGAAGCCACCGTAGAACAAGGTCCAGAACATTTCCCAACCGGACAAGTCGAGCGGGAAGGCGGCCAACAATTCACTCACCGGCGTGAAATAGGCAACCAAGGTAAATCCGGTCCAGAAAGAAATGACCAGCCAGACCAGATGCTTGGCGAATTTCAAACCGAATTTACGCAGCGTCAGGGGCCCTTTATCCAATTTCATTCGGGCCGCGCGATCCCCTTCGATACGGTTTTCGACCCAAACAAAAATTTCGGTATAAACGGTCTGAGGACAGGCGTAACCACAGAATAAGCGCCCGGCAATCGCAGTGAACAGGAACAGGGCGTAAGCCGAAATAATCAGCAGAACAGCCAGATAAAATACATCCTGCGGCCAGAGGACCAAACCAAAGAGATAGAACTTGCGCTCAACAAGATGGAACAAAACCGCCTGACGATCGTTCCACTCAAGCCAGGGAACGCCAAAAAAGAGAACCTGCGTAAACCACACCAAGGCCCAGCGCCAGGTGTTCCACCACCCCTGAACCTCTCGGATGTAGATCTTCTTGTGCTTCTCGTAGAACGAAACCTGCGAGGAAGCTGCCTTGGATGTCTCTTGCTGGTTATCCATATATTTATACCGGTATCGAAATTACGCTACGCCCAATTCATCCTGAATCCGGATCACGCTTGATGCAACGTAATTTAGATACAGCGCACGATATTCCCGTACAACTGTAGACCAAAAAAACGGGGCGGCTACACACCGCCCCGTTTCTGGACAAACCAAATTACTTGGCGCCCTGCCCCAGGCTCAGGACGTAGGCTGCCAACAGGTGAACCTTGGCATCGCCCAGGAACTCCTTCCAGGCCGGCATCTTGTTCTGACGACCATTGGTGATCGTTTCAATGATCGTGGCTTCAGAGGAGCCATACAGCCAAACCTTGTCGGTCAGGTTCGGCGCACCCACAGCGTGCATGCCCTTACCTTCCGGACCATGACAGCCCAAGCAACCAGCCGAAGCGAATGCTTCCTTGCCCTTGGCTGCGCGAACGGAGTCATTCGGCAGACCGGAGAGCGAGCGAACGAAATTGGCCAGATCCTTGATGGTATCGCCACCCAGTTGGGCATGCGGCGGCATGACACCCATGCGACCGTTGGCAATGGTTTCCTTGATCTGATCCGGCTCACCGCCATACAGCCAGTCAGCATCGGTCAGATTCGGGAAGCCCTTGGCACCACGAGCATCCGCACCATGACACTGCATACAGTAGGTCAGGTACAGGCGCTTGCCCATTTCCATCGCTTGCTTGTCAGCAGCAACGGCCTTGAGATCCATGGCCATGTACTTGTCGAACAAGGGCTTCACGGCAGCATCCATCTTCTCGACTTCAGCCTTGTGCTGGCCGGCAGAAGTCCAGCCCAGCACGCCCTTGTTGTTACCCAGGCCCGGATAGAGCACCAGATAGACCAGCGCGAAGACGACCGTAATGATGAACATCCAGCTCCACCACTTCGGCATCGGGTTGTTGTATTCCTCAAGAGTTTCATCCCAGACGTGACCCATGGTCTTGCCCGGCGTGAAAGTCGCCTTGCCCTGAACGACCAAGAGGACTGCGCAAGCCAGAATACTGGCCAGCACGATCACAATGACGTACAGGTTCCAAAAATCGCTAACGAAATCGCTCATTTGCTTTCCTTTTTTTCAGCGCGGGTGCGACGACGATGGCGCCGCACCCTGATCATCATGCTCTGCGAACGGCAGGTTGGCAGCTTCATCAAACCCCTTCTTGCTGCCCTTGCTATAAGCCCAGGCAACAATCGCGAGGAAACAAAGCAAGCCGGCAACCGTCACGAGCGAACGCAGATCGTTGATGTCCATGGCTATTACTTGACGTTCTTCAGCGCCGTACCGAGACCCTGGAGATAGGCAACCAAGACATCAAGTTCAGTCTTGTCGCCAATCGTTTCCTTGGCCTTCTGGATTTCCTCATCGGAATAGGTCGGCAGGCCACGAACGTTGGCGTACGTGCGCATGACCTGCATCTTCTTCTCGATGTCGGCACCCACGGTATCCTTGGCCTTGTTCGCTGCAAGCCACGGGAAAGCCGGCATGTTGGACTCAGGCACCACATCACGCGGATTGATCAGGTGAGCACGCTGCCATTCGTCGGAGTAACGGCCACCAACGCGATGCAGATCCGGACCGGTACGCTTGGAACCCCACTGGAACGGGTGGTCATAGACATACTCACCCGCCACAGAGTAGTGGCCATAGCGCTCGGTTTCAGCACGGAACGGACGAATCATCTGCGAATGGCAGTTGTAGCAACCTTCACGGATGTAGATGTCACGACCGGCGAGACGGACGGCATCATACGGCTTGGTGCCTTCCACCGGCGTCGTCGTGGATTTCTGGAAGAAGAGCGGAACGATTTCCAGCAGACCACCCCAGATCACCACTGCCAGCGTCAGGATGACCAGGAGCGGAACGCTCTTTTCAATTTGTTCATGCTTGATCATTATTATTTCTCCCTAATCAGGCGTGATGACCAGCCGGAGCGATCACCGGCACATCTTCGGTCTTGCCGCCTGCCATGGTCTTGAACATGTTGTAGGCCATGATCAGCATACCGGACAGGAACAAGACGCCACCCAGCCAACGGATTGCCCAGAACGGGTAGGAACCCTTCACGGACTCGACGAAGCTGTAAGCCAGCGTACCGTCAGCATTAACTGCACGCCACATCAGACCCTGCATCACACCGGCAATCCACATGGAGGCGATATAGAGCACGGTACCAATCGTGGCGACCCAGAAGTGAACCGTCACCAGCTTGGTGCTGAACATTTCGGACTTACCGAAGAGGCGCGGCAGCAGGTAGTAGATGGAGCCGATCGACACCATGGCAACCCAGCCCAGCGCACCAGAGTGCACGTGACCAACGGTCCAGTCGGTGTAGTGAGACAGTGCGTTCACCGTCTTGATCGACATCATCGGGCCTTCGAAGGTGGACATACCGTAGAAGGACAGGGAGGTGATCAGGAACTTCAGAACCGGATCATCGCGCAGCTTATGCCAGGCACCCGACAGCGTCATGATGCCGTTGATCATGCCGCCCCAGGACGGAGCCAACAGGATCAGAGAGAAGATCATACCGACAGACTGAGTCCAATCCGGCAGCGCGGTGTAGTGCAGGTGGTGCGGACCCGCCCACATGTACGTGAAGATCAGCGCCCAGAAGTGAACAACCGAGAGACGATAGGAATAAACCGGACGGCCAGCCTGCTTCGGAACGAAGTAGTACATCATGCCCAGGAAGCCTGCCGTCAGGAAGAAGCCAACGGCGTTGTGGCCATACCACCACTGAATCATTGCATCCTGAACACCGGAGTAAGCGGAGTAGGACTTGGTCAGCGTCACCGGCAGGGCCATGCTGTTACCGAGATGCAGCAGTGCGACAGCGATGATGAACGCAGCAAAGAACCAGTTCGCCACGTAGATGTGGGAGACGGTGCGCTTCACCATCGTACCGATGAAGACAGCTGCGTAAGACACCCAGACCAAGGTGATCAGAATATCAATCGGCCATTCCAGTTCCGCATATTCCTTACCACTGGTAATACCCAGCGGCAGGGTCACGGCAGCCAGAACAATGATCAGTTGCCAGCCCCAGAAAGTGAAGGGGATCAGCGGACCACCCCAAAGACGGGTGTGGCAGGTACGCTGCACGACCCAGTACGACGTTGCAAACAGCGCGCAGCCACCAAACGCGAAAATAACCGCGTTGGTATGCAGCGGACGCAGGCGGCCAAAGTGCAGCCACGGACCAATGTTCAGCTCCGGCCAGACCAGCTGAGCTGCAATGATGACACCGACAAGCATGCCGACGATGCCCCAGATGACGGTCATGACGGCGAATTGCCGTACGACCTTATCGTTATATGTGGTTTGCGTTCCAGACATGAACCCACCTCTCGTTAATAAAAAAAACGATGTCCACCTCCCTGAACCCAAGGTGGCGCATAAAAACGGATGGTATTCTAAGTGGAAGCGGGGGTTTTGACCTAGATCAACCTACCAATTATCTAGATAAAAATATTGGCCAAAACCCAACTGCCACAAGCCTGTGGCGCGACATCCCCTGGCGTGCGGGCAAAAAAAAGGGTGCGTCGCAACGCACCCCAACCCCAACAGAGAAATGACGTGAAGCAATTGCTTCACAATGAGGCTATTCTGTTAAAAATGCCTTCAACCTGCGTTGACGCAGGTCAAACTTTTTCTTCCCCGGGGTCTTTTTTCACCGCATGCCCACCTGGCGCCTTGTCGTCATCCATCAGGATTTTGAAGCCCGGCCCCTCCAGATCGTCAAACTGACCGCTTCGGACCGACCACCAAAAGGCAAATGCAATCCCGAAGACGAGCAGGACAGAGACCGGTATCAACAAATAAACGCTTTCCATCAATCATTCTCCATGCGCTGAATTCTCAGCGAATTCAGCACCACAAGCAAAGAGCTCGCCGACATACCGATACCGGCCATCCACGGGGTGACATAACCCGCAATGGCCAGCGGCAGCGCGACAAAATTGTACGCAAACGACCACCAGAGATTCTGGCGGATGATGCGGAGGGTCATCCCCGCCCGCTGCAAACCTTGCGTCAGATGAACCAGATTTTCAGAGAGCAGTACGAAATCAGACTGAGCACGGGCCAACTGCGCGCCGCCGCCCATTGCCACAGAAACCTGAGCCTGAGCGAGAACCGGGGCATCATTCACCCCATCCCCGACCATCGCCACCACAGCCCCATTGGCCTGGAGCGCCTTCACACGCTCGTATTTACCTTGCGGCGAGACCGCCGCATGCACCACCTTAATACCCAAGCGGGCAGCCAAGGCAGCAGCGACCGGCTGCGCGTCACCGGTCAGCAAAACGACCTCACGCCCCATCGCATGCAAGGTTTTGATGAGTTCATCCGCTTCCGGGCGCACGGCGTCGCCGATTCTGAACAGCGCCAGGCATCGCTCACCATCGCCCAGCGCAACAACCGTGTCCGGCGCATCAAGCCAGGCCATCGCGGCCTCGCTCAAGCTCGCCCCCGGCGCCACAAAAGACAGACGCCCCAGCCGATACAAACGCCCTTCATAACACCCACCCACACCCATGCCTGCCACACTAACCATCTCATCGATGTCGGGCAGCCCCCCCTCCCAGGCTGCGCACAACGCTCTCGCGACAGGATGTTCCGAACGCTGCTCCAGCGCTGCCGCAAGCCGGCGACAATCCGCCTCGGACAAATCGGATAGCGGCAACACGCCCTTCAAATGCATCTGCCCGACGGTCAACGTCCCGGTCTTGTCAAAAACGAAATGCGTCGCGCGCGCCAGGGTCTCAATGGCATGCCCCCGCGTCACCAGCAGCCCGTCCTTGGCCAGGGCGCCCGCCGCCACCGTCAACGCGATGGGCGTTGCCAGCGACAACGCACAGGGGCAAGTCACCACCAGAACAGACACCATGATCCAGAGCGCCCGCGATGGATCGTAAAAATACCAGCCCAGCGCCACCAGCACGGCGACGATCAAGAGCGCTGCCACGAAGATACTGGCGATGCGATCCGCCACCTCGACAATCTTCGGCTTCTCGGTCGCAGCACGCTCCATCAGCCGGATGATGGCCGACAGGCGGGTTTCCTCGCCAACCCGTTCAATCCCCACCACCAACGGGCTTTCCGTATTCACGGCCCCACCGGTCACCCCATCGCCCTGACGCTTGGAAACGGGCCTGCTCTCCCCGGTGAGCAAGGCCTCATTCACGCTACTGACCCCGTCGAGCACCCGACCATCCGCGGGAATAATCTCCCCCGGCTTCACCAGGACATGATCCCCCAACCGCAGGTCAGAGACCAAAACCTGCTCAGTCCGAAGGCCGACCGGATAATCGGGCATTTTTTGGGCAAAAGCGGGCAACAGCTTGGCCAGGGCCTCGGTCACGCTCAAGGCCTTCTGGCGTGCCGTCATTTCCAGGAAACGCCCCCCCAGCAGAAAGAAGACAAACATGGTGACGGAGTCGAAATACACCTCTCCAGCCTGTACCCAGGTCGCCCAGCAACTGGCAATGAATGCAGCACCCACCCCCAGCGCCACCGGCACATCCATCCCGACACGACGCAACTTGATGTCACGCCACGCACTCCGGAAAAACGGGGCGGACGAATAGAAGATGACCGGCACGGTGAGCACCAGACTGGCCCAGCGCATCAAACTTTCGATGTCGGGGGTCATGTCCCCATTGGCGATGTAGACCGGGTAGGCATACATCATGACCTGCATCATCCCGAAGCCCGCGACCCACAAGCGCCAAAGCGCATCCCGGCGCTCCTTGCGGGAAATTTCCTCATTTTTGGCTGCATCGTAGGGATAGGCACGGTAGCCGATCGCAGCAACAGCGGCCAAAATATCCGACAACTTGATCTGGGCGTCATCCCAGCGCACACGCGCCCGCCGCGTCGCATAATTGATATCGACGGCGGACACCCCTTTCAGACGCGCCACATGCCGCTCGTTCAGCCAGATGCACGCAGCACAGGTGATCCCTTCCAGTAACAGGGAGGCCTCACGCTCGGTCTCACCCAACGCTTTGACGAAACTTTTCTGGAACTCTGCATGGTCGTAGAGCACCAGCTCCTCGAGCACGGCCGGCATGGCCTCACGCGGCGACTCCGGTAGCGCATCCCGGCTACGGTAATACTCTTCGAGGCCGTTCTCGACGATCGACTGAGCAACCGCCTGGCAACCATAACAGCACATGGCGCGCGACTCGCCTGCAACGACAACGGGGAGGTCAACCTCATCCGGGATGGGCTGACCACAGTGATAACAGGCGTGCTCGGACATGCAAATTAAAAAAGGCACCGAAGTGCCTTTTCGATCAATGGCAAACGCCAAAGTATAGTTTATTTGGTGCCCATGCGGATGGCACCATCCAGGCGAATCACTTCACCATTCAGGTAGCTGTTTTCGGCGATGTGACGCACCAGGGCAGCGTATTCCGCCGGCTTACCCATACGCGAGGGGAAGGGCACCATCTTGCCCAGGGAGTCCTGCACTTCCTGCGGCATACCCAGCAACATCGGGGTTTCCATAATGCCAGGCGCAATGGTCAGACAGCGGATGCCGCTGCGCGCCAACTCACGCGCCACCGGCAAGGTCAGGGCAACGATCCCGCCCTTGGATGCAGCATACGCAGCCTGCCCCAACTGGCCTTCAAAGGCAGCAACAGAGGCGGTATTCACGATCACGCCGCGCTCACCACCCTCATCCGGCTCGCCCTTCATCATGGCTTCGGCAGCCAGGCGGATCATGTTGAAAGAGCCCACCAGGTTGATGTTGATGACCTTGGCAAAACTCTCCAGGCGATGCGGGCCTTCCTTGCCAACCACTTTTTCTGCCGGCGCAACGCCGGCACAGTTCACCAGACCATGCAAGCCGCCAAAGGTGGAAACAGCCGTCTGCACGGCGTTGACCGCCGAAGACTCGCTGGTGACATCGGTTTCAACAAACACCGCACCGGCGCCCAACTCAGCCGCCAGCTTCTCACCCGCTTCACGGTTCAGGTCAGCCATCACGACCTTTGCACCGCCCTCACACAGCAGCTTGGCCGTGGCAGCACCCAGACCGGAGCCAGCACCGGTCACCAGAAAAACTTTATCTTTAATCTGCATTTCGCACGCTCTCCTTGTTTCATCATTTATCGTTTCATTTTCCAAACGGTAGCGTATGGAAAACGTATCACATCTTAACGCGAGGAATGGCGCTTGGGTAAGCCCCCTGCCAAGCTGCTTGATTTCTCGGAAATATTGCCCCCTCACGCAAGTACACCGATAATCAGGTGCGACTACATTTTTTTACAGGGGGAAAATGATGAAATGCTCGGCACAATTATTGATGGCAGCTTCCCTCAGCCTCGTTGCGCTGAGCGTTTCCGCTGCAACCGTCGGAGAGGTACAGGCTGTTCGCGGATCAGCCACTGCGACGCTGAACGGTCAGTCCTCTCCTCTTGTACCGGGCAGCAAGATTGAAAGCGGCAGCGAGATCCAAACAACCGCGCAAGGTCGCCTCAAAATTCGCTTCATCGATGGATCTGTCGTCATCCTGAGCGACGGATCGACATTGCGCGTTGCAGACTTCACGGTCGACGACAGCAATCGCCGCAAATCCGCGCGTTTTGAACTGGATATCGGCCTGATCAGCCAACGCGTTGCGCCCTCCGAAAACGGCAGCTGGAACGTTAAAACGCCGACCGTCGTCACCGCCGTTCGCGGCACCGAATACATCATTGAAGTCAAACCGGATACCGGTACAGACGTCTCAATCCAATCAGGCGCAGTCAGCGTCAACTCCCTGAAGAAAACCCGAGCCCTGCCCGTCATTCTGAAAACCACCAATGCCGGAACAAATTGTGATGCGGAAGGCACCTGCTCACCGGCCAAGGAATGGAAGGAAGAGCGACTGAAGGCAATCCAAGACCGCCTTGGTGGTTTCTGACAAGGAGCCGGCAATGAACTGGCGCTACGGGCTGATTGCCGCATGTGCAGCATGTCTGGCGATGCTCTTGTGGGCAGGACGCCAACAGGTGCCGCTTTTGTCCAATCTGGAGGGCCAACTCGTAGATGCTCAAGCCCGTTTCAGAGGGCCGCTCCCCCCCGGCACGCCCATCAGCATTCTGCTTATTGACGACAAGAGCCTGGAGGAAATCGGCACCATTCCGATTGATCGCAAGTTAATCGCACAATCCATTCACAAACTCAAAGCAGCCGGCGCACGCCTGATCGCCTTCGACATGCTCTTTGTCGAACACGCCCACCGGGCCCCGGAGGCAGATCGCGCCTTGGCAGAGGCAATTCAAACAGCGGGCAATGTCATTATTCCTTTCGCACTCTCGGCAGACGGCGAACGCGGCCCGCCAGCACCACTTCCCGATCGTATTGCCGATGAAGCATTTACCCATTTTCAGAATGATGAAGCGCGACGCTATATGGGGCTGATGCCCCAGCGGGCGCTCTTACCTCTGCCCGAGTTCGCACAACGCGCCCGCGGGCTAGGACATGTTTCTGCACTCCCGGATAGAGATGGCGGTTTGCGCTACGACTTCCCTGCGTTGTGGTACCAAGACGAACTTCTCCCCAGCATGGCCTTAAAAGTCGCCCAACTTGCGCGCGGCACCGCCATTGAAGCCAAACTCGGCAAAGAGATTCGCCTCGGCACAACAAATATCCCCCTGGACGCGGCATCCCGGCAATGGGTGAACTACTACGGTGCAAGCAATACATTCCACACAGCCTCATTCGCAGACCTATTGGCCGGCCGCCTCGACCCAAGCCTATTCAAGGACAAGATTGTGCTGATTGGTGACACCGCATTGGGCAATAGCGATCGTCATGCATCACCATTTGACCCTGCACTCCCCGGCGTGGAACGCATTGCCACCATCGTCGATAACATCCTCACCGAACGCTGGCTGAATCGTCCGGACTGGGCTCCGCTCGCAGAAATAGCAGCAATGATTCTCCTGCCCCTCTGTGCAGCCATGCTTGCCAACACCTTCTCCGGCCGCGTGGCACTTGGATGTTCCCTGCTGATTTTCGGTTTACTGACTGCACTGGCTCAGTGGGCGTTCAACCAACAAGGCATCGTTCTATCGCTGATCTTCCCTGTCATTGCCCTGGGCTTAGCCACCGTTGGCAGCATCGCCCATCGAGCCTGGAACGAAGAACGACAGCGCAGGACCGCGGAAAATGCACTGCGCGCCAGTGAGGCCCGCTACGCGCTGGCAGCAAAGGGAACCAACGATGGCCTTTGGGACTGGGATCTGGACAGTAACCGCATGTTCTTCTCGGAGCGCTGGAAACAACTGATGGGACTTGATCCGAGCGCGCCAATTGAACATATCGACGACTGGGTTTCATTGCTGGATCAGATGGAACGACAACGCTTCCAGGCTGAACTGGACGCTCATCTTCAAGGCCGTAGCGGCCATTTCCACCATATTTTCAGATTCAGCGCTGGCAACACACTACGCTGGATGCTGGCACGCGGCATCGCCGTTCGTGAGCCGGGCAAACCATCGCGAATGGCCGGATCTCTGACCGACATCACGGAACAAAAACAACTCGAAAAACAGATTGCCCATGATGCCTGGCATGACCGCCTCACCGGACTGCCCAACCGGGATTTGTTCAATGAGCGCCTGAAGCAGCGCTTTGGCAGCCCGAGCATCGCAGCAGAAGGCGTCGGCCTGGTCATGCTCGACATCGACAATTTTCGGAGCATCAATGAACAGTTTGGGCAGTTTGCTGGCAATGCGCTGCTCAACGAACTTTCCCGCCGCCTCAAAGAGACTGCCGACGAGCATATGCTGGTCGCCAGACTTGGCTCCGATCAATTCGCCATCGCCTATTTCGGCCCCGAAAACCCTGGTATTGCCGAAGGTATTCAGACCCTCTTTCAGACGCCATTCCATTTCAACGAAACGCCATATACCGCTCATGCTTCGATCGGATGGGCGCACTCCGCTCAGGGTATCGATAGCCCGGACGACCTTCAGAATGCAGCGAACCTGGCCTTGGTTCACAGCAAGACAGAAGGAGGCAGCAAATGCCGGCGCTTCGATCCCGCCGAACAAGCGCTGGAAAAGAGTCGCCGCTGGTTACACGAAAACATCGACAAAGCGCTTGCAGAAGGCAATCAGTTCAAGCTCTACTACCAACCGTTTGTAAGGCTTGCGGATCGCCGGCTGATTGGTTTTGAGGCATTGATCCGTTGGGAACATCCTGAAAAAGGCTTCATGTTCCCGAATGATTTCATTCCGTACGCAGAAGAAAGCGGGCAAATCAATGAAATTGGCCGCTGGACACTCTATCAGGCCGCTCGCGACCTGAAGTCATGGGAGAACCTCGGCTTTGAGGGAGAGGTTGCGGTCAACCTCTCAGGAAGGCAATTTAATGAGCAGGATCTGGTCGCCGAATGCCGCACCCTGTTAAATACGCTCGCGCCTATTCCCCCAAAACGTTTCAAGCTTGAGGTCACCGAAAGCATGGCCATGTCCAATCCGCAAAAAACGACGGACACGTTGATTGCGTTAGCTGACATGGGCTTCAAGATTTCGATCGATGACTTTGGCACTGGTTATTCCTCCCTCGCCTATCTGCATCGTTTTCCGTTCGACACGCTCAAAATTGACCGCTCGTTTGTGATTCGTCTGGACGCAGGACTCGAAGCGCGCGAAATTGTCCGCACCATCGCCGGCCTGGGAAAGTCACTGAACAAACAAATCCTTGCCGAAGGCGTCGAAGAGGAGTCTCAGGCCCACACACTGGAAACGCTAGGCGTCGACACCGGGCAGGGTTGGCTATTTGCAAAAGCCCTTTCATACGCCGACGCCACCACCGCCATCCGGACAGATCAAGCCCGGCAGCCTCCTTATACAAAGCCATCGCACTAGCCATGCCCGCCCATTTCCACCCGATCCACCATCTCTTGCTTGCCGGATGCACCCTGGCAGTCTGTGGTCTTTGCCATGCTGACAGCGCACCCCCGCAACTGGTCGGCAACACACTGATCGACACCGCTGATCTCCTCCATCTCGCGCCAAGCGACACACACCCAGCCTCACCCGAATCATGGGCAGACCTGGTACGCGAGAGATACAACGGGGCAGGCTATCCGGCAGTACAGGTTCGCCATACGACAAGCACCAATGGCTCCCCAATGCTACGCATCATTGAGGGACGGGTGGCAGAGGTACATATCCAGGGCAATCACCATCACGACGATGCAAACATCCGTACGCCACTCACCGAGATCGCGCTCGGTGAATCACCGAATGCACAGAGGCTGATCAAACAAATCGCCCTTTCGAATGAAAACCCCTCGAAACAAATCGGCGTCACGCTGGAAGCACTCCCTTACCCGGGTGAAGTAAAGGCCAAAATCGACATCACCGACCGGCGGCCTCAGCACTTTTCTGTTTCCTACGATAACGAGGGCAGCCACCTTCTGGGCAGAAATCGGATTTACCTCGGCTATCAACATGCCAACCTGTTTAACAGGGACCATATCGTGACAGCACTGATTGGCACGTCAACAGATCACCCGGAGCGGAATCGGATCGCCAGCCTAGGTTACAGACTCCCTCTGCCAAACTCGACGCTATCACTCGATCTACAGGCAAGCCATTCAGAATCCCGCACGGGCCAAACCAGCACACCAGAAGGCCTTGCGTCGCTGACAGGCCAAGGCACCACACTGGGCACCCGCCTGGTCCAGCAACTGGCCCCATTCGGCGAAACAAAGCAAAAAATACTCTACGGCATCGATTACAAATCATTCGATAACCAGTGCACCAGCAACAATACAGCGCTCAGCACTGATGCTTGCGGTAGCTTGGATAGCCGCCCGATCAGCCTCACTTACGTCAATCGGCGTACAACCGACACCATGGATACCCACCTTGTTGCAGCCTACCTGCACAATGTGGCCGGCGGTGCGCGAGGAGATCGGGCTTATTACGAGCGCCTGAACAAGACACTACATTGGCAAGCAGTCCGCCTGAGCGCTTCACTCGAAGCGGCGCTCACACATGGATGGAAAGGCAAGCTCACCTTGTCCGGACAATACAGCAATAACCACCTGATCCCCGGGGAGCAATTCGGGCTTGGCGGCAGCCTTAACCTGCGCGGCTATCAGGAGCGCTCTGTCACTGGCGACCGCGGCTATGCCAGCACGTTAGAACTACATACCCCCGCATTTGCGGCACCGTTGTTTGAACAACCCGTGCAAACCCACGCATTGATTTTCACGGATTATGGCAACGTCCATGATGATGGGCTTGGAACCCGTCAAACACTGTCCAGCATGGGGATCGGTGTTCGTGCCAACGTTCCTGACAAGGTGTCAATACGAATCGACCTAGGCCGCACATTACGCCCACTCGTCAGCAACATTCCCGGGGCCCAACGCCAAGCTGGCGACCATTTTGTGCACATCAAGGCAAGTTACGTTTTCTGATCATGAACAGTCGCTACCGCACACTCTCATTCTGCATCACCCTGTGCTTCATCGGCCAAACATACGCGCAAACGGATGAAGAAACGGCGCTCCTCCTAAAAAGAACGCACCCTCCATTGCGGATAGCCCAGGCTACAGCCCCCAACCCGCCACTGAACGCCAACAATCCAGCAGCACCTGCACTACCTACTTTTATGCAAGACCCTTGTCGCGGTGCAAGCGTACATTGTGGATGGTCGCGCACCGACCAAACAGTGGTAGACATTGGCGCGCAACCTGCCATCAAAGCACAGCTGACACTGGATGCCACACTCAAAGCAAACCTGATCTGGAACATCGATGACGAAGCGCCATCGAACGGGCGCGATCGTAGCAAGATTCGTGAAGCCAAAGCTGAAGCTGCGCAATTGATTCAGGCATTTGCCTCACTCGCCCGCACCACACAGCCAGAATCCCACACGCCAACGGCTGCCCACCAGTTCATCAAAACTGAGTATCCCGCCGCCAAACTGGAACAAGCCCGTCTGAATGCCTTGTTGGCCTGGCATAAAGCAGAGCGCTTAGAGGCAAGTTGGGAGGCGCGCTTTCATCATTCAAAAAACGCCCGTGATTTCGCCGATACGCGCTTGCAAAATATCAGGGCACAGGAAGCACTGACCCGCGCCAAGCTACGGTTGCTCAGCGAAAGAAATATCCCGACACTGGGTGAAGCCACTCAACTCCCCCAACTGGAGGGCAGTCTTTATCGCGCGAGCGAGGTGGCCAAACAACGGGATCGCGATCAGCAAAAGGCAACACAAGCGCGCGCCTCCACGAGGCGAGAAGAAACGAGAATCAATTTTGGCCTCTTGCAAGCCGCTCAATCTCAAAATACCCAAGCGCTTCTGGAAAACCAAGCGCTGCGTCATGAACTAAAGCGCGAAATTCTCCGCCCTGCACTGAACATTCTGACGCAATCACCCGATGCGGCCCGTCTACCGAGTTGCGGCAACCTTACCCAAGAATGCATCCCGGAGCACATCGTCCCGACACGCACTCGAGACATCAAGCGTGAAATGCGCGCCATAACCCCCGTTCGCTCACAGGACACGAAATCCGCCAACGCTCGAAAACTGGCAGATCAGATATTGAACAGCGAAGAAATCCAAGGCCCACCCAAGTTCGCTTATTTGCCGGAAATTCAGGTCAAACGCGCACTACTGATTGGCATCAACAACTACGCGGACCCTGATATTCCTGCCCTGGAATCGGCTCAACGTGATGTCAAAGCCATCGGAAACGAACTGACCACCAAGCTCGGTTATGTCGCTGAAACCATCACAGATGGATCACGGGCGGAGATCGTTGACGCAATGCTCAAGCTTGCAGCAAAACTCACGCCCTCCGATAGTGTCATCCTGTATTTTGCAGGGCACGGCTTTCTTGACGAAGACACGGGCAAGGGATACTGGATTCCGGCAGACGGCCGTGCAGACACACCGGAAAAATGGATTTCAAACGACGACATTACCCGCCTGCTCTCGCTATTGCCTGCCCGACAGATCATTCTTGTTTCAGACAGTTGCTACTCAGGCAGTTTGACGCGCGAATACAAAATCACTGAAACGACCGCTTCAACAGCCACCAAACAAACCCTCAGCAAACGCTCGGTCATCGTGATGTCCTCAGGCGGCGAGGAACCTGTTTCAGACGAAGGGAAAGACGGATTTTCCATCTTCGCCTGGAGCCTCCAGAAATCGATTCAGAAACTGGAGCGCCTTGCTCCGGGAAGCAATCTCTTCGAAGAGATCAAATCACGCGTTGTGGAGCTTTACCCCCAAACACCACAGTATGGTGCGTCAACGACAGCAGGACACGAACGTGGTGGCGATTACTTCTTCGAGAAGCGTAGCTATCGCTGACTTGTCCAGCGCCAGCTAACAAAAGCCCCGGCAAACCGGGGCTTTTTCGTTTAGTGCCACAGGAGAAAACTGAATAGTCCCGGCGGCAATTTGTGTGCGGCATGGCCTCTGAAGTCACAGGGCAGGAGTTCATTAAGCCGGATGCTTTTTAACGAGGCTGACTGAGAACGCGCCCGATAGGGACAATGTGAAAGGGGAGCACCACTGGCTCCCCTTTCACTGGTCTCCCGACAGACTTAATTGTTTCCTATCAAAACCTTACCAGTTCGGCTCGCGCTCCGGCGTTGCAGTAATTTTGTGAATGGAGAGATCCGCCCCTTCGTATTCTTCTTCCTGATCGAGGCGCAGGCCGAAAACTGCCTTCATCAGACCGTAGACCGCAAAGCCACCGACAAGCGCGACCACAATGGCCAGGGCTGTCATGATCAGTTGGGGCATGAAAGCGACCCCGCCGGCGCCACCCAGTGCCTTGCTGCCGAAAATACCTGCAGCAATACCCCCCCAGGCACCACAGAGGCCATGCAAGGGCCACACCCCCAGGACATCGTCAATTTTCCAGCGGTTCTGGGTCAGCGTGAACATCACGACAAACAGTCCGCCTGCAACGCCCCCCACAACCAGCGCCCCCATCGGATGCATCAGGTCGGAACCCGCACAAACGGCAACCAAGCCGGCGAGAGGACCGTTGTGCACGAAACCCGGGTCATTTTTGCCCAGGATCAGCGCCACCATCGTCCCACCCACCATTGCCATCAGGGAATTCAGCGCGACCAGGCCGGAAATCTTGTCCAGCGTCTGCGCACTCATGACATTGAAACCAAACCAACCGACGATCAGGATCCAGGAGCCCAGGGCCAGGAAGGGAATGGAGGAAGGCGGATGGGCAGAAATACGGCCATCCTTGCTGTAACGGCCATAACGTGCGCCCAGCAGGAGCACGGCCGGCAGGGCAATCCAGCCGCCCATGGCATGCACCACCACCGAGCCGGCGAAATCATGGAACTCTTCGCCAAAGGTGGCCTTCAGCCAAGCTTGAATCCCGAACGCCTGATTCCAGGCAATCCCCTCAAAGAACGGGTAAACAAACCCGACCAGCAGAAACGTCGCCATGAGCTGCGGGTGAAATTTCGCCCGCTCGGCAATCCCACCGGAGATGATGGCCGGAATGGCCGCAGCAAAGGTCAGGAGGAAAAAGAACTTGGTCAGCTCAAAGCCCCCCTTCTCCATCAGCGTCTCGACGCCACTGAAGAAATGGATGCCATAGGCCACGCCGTAGCCAATGAAGAAATACGCCAGAGTCGATACACCGAAGTCGGTCAAAATCTTGACCAAAGCATTCACCTGGTTTTTCTTGCGAACCGTCCCCACCTCGAGGAATGCAAAGCCCGCATGCATGGCCAACACCATAATGGCCCCAAGCAGGATGAACAGCACGTTGCTGCCAGTTTGGAAAGCGTCCATGAAACCTCCTGAAAGATAACTGGACGCATCTAAAGCAAGCACCATTCCAGTGCCGCAAAATCGCATCAAATCAGTGCACTAGCGTTTATCATAGCCACTCATGCGCACAGTATTGGTGCAATTATGCATTTTCAGCACGCTTGCGGTGCGGACGCCTTATTTCGGTGCGATACCCTGCGGCCACAGGAGCCAATACCGGCCGGACTGTTTCATCCGCCCAGCCTGCTCGCCCGCCTCGCGACCAAATCCCCAGAAAAAATCTGCGCGAACAGCGCCTTTGATGGCGCCACCGGTATCTTGCGCCAAAACCAGGCGTTGCAACGCCTGAACCGAATTCGGTCGCGTCGTGGCAAGGAAGACCGGCGCGCCCAAGGGAATGGCACGAGGATCAATCGCGATGCTGCGCTCCGCCGTCAGCGGCACCCCCAAGGCACCTTGCGGCCCGACCTTGCTATCAGGCAACTCCCGGAAGAAGACATAGCTAGGATTGGCGTTCAGCAACTCATTCAAACGCGCTGGGTTAGCACGTGCCCAGGCCTGAATCCCCTGCATGGAAGCGTCTTCGAGCTTCAATTCACCCCGCTCGATCAGAACCCGGCCGATCGATTGATAGGGATGACCATTCTGATCCGCGTAGTTCAGGCGCACCATGCTGCCATCCGGCAGACGCACCCGCCCCGAGCCTTGCACCTGCAGGAAGAAAAGCTCGACCGCATCATCGACATAGAGCAAGGTCTTGGCGGGCAGACGCTCGCCACGGGATTGAATCTCTGCACGCGACCAGTAGGGCACGACTTTGTTGCCCTCCAAGCGACCACGCACGCGCTTGTCCTTCAACTCAGGAAAGAGGGCCGACAGATCAATCGTCAGCAAGTCGTCCGGCACACCGCGCACGGGTTGTTCGAAGCCCTTTTGCGCATGCCGGCTCCCCCGCAACAGGGGCTCATAGTAACCGGTCACCATGCCCTCGGCCTTGCCATCGCCACTCAGCACGGCATAGGGCCGCAAATGCTTCTCGAAGAACTGTCGGGCAGCCGGGGCGTTCTCCGCCAAGGGCCCGGCCGTACGCGCCTGATCGCACACCGATTTCCAGGCCGCACCATGCGGGCGGGAAGCCATCCCCCGGCAGGAGGACAAAAATGCCGTCCAGGCCGCAGCGTGATCGTCATCCTGCCAACCGGGCAGATCGGCCCAGACCGCCGGGACATAGTGGCGCACGAACGGCTGAGGACTTGGCGGCACGCTGGGCGTGACTACCGGCGGCGGCGGGCAAACAGGACAAGCCGGACAGGTGGGGCAGGCCGCCCCCCCTTCTTTTTCAGGCGGCGGCGAGGTCGGCATGAGCGGCGCGCAAGCCGCGAGTACGGCCAGCAGCGCGGGCAGCAGCGGGCGGAGAACAGCGTGGAGTTTTTGCATTGCTTTCGTTAGAGTGCGGGGCTGACCAATTTGTCGCGAAGTATACCTGTGACTGCCCTCGATTCTCTGCGCCTTGAGCGCCTGCTCGGCCAAGCCGAAACCGTCCTGGCCCGCCTTGAAACAACGCTGCCACCGGCCCTGCCGGCACCTGACTGGTCTGCCGCCGTGGCATTTCGCTGGCGCAAGACCCAAGGCCGCGGCTGGCTGCAAGCTGTACGCCATCCGCACCCCATTCAGCTCGACGAACTGGAAACCATCGACGACCAGAAAGCCCGCATCGTCGCCAATACCCGCCAGTTTGTTCAGGGCGGCGGGGCCAACAACGTGCTGCTCACTGGCTCGCGCGGCTGCGGCAAATCCTCGCTGGTGAAGGCCGTGCTCAATGCCTTTTCTGCCGAGGGGCTGCGCCTGATTGAAGTCGACAAGAACGACCTGGTTGATCTGCCGGATATCGTCGACCTGCTCGACGGTCGACCGGAAAAATTCATCATTTTCTGCGACGATCTCTCGTTCGAAGCAGGCGAAACCGCCTACAAAGCCCTCAAAACGGTGCTCGATGGCTCCATTGCTGCGCCGCCGGACAATGTCCTGATTTACGCCACCTCGAACCGTCGCCATCTGATGCCCGAGTACTTTTCGGAAAATCTGGACACGCAACGCGTGGATGATGAAATTCATCCAGGCGAAGCGACGGAGGAAAAAATTTCCCTCTCCGAACGCTTCGGCCTGTGGATTTCCTTTTACCCCTTCAGCCAGGACGACTACCTGGCCGTGGTGCAACGCTGGCTGCGCGAATTTGGCGTCGAGGAAGACGTCATTGCCGCCAACGAGCGCGAAGCCCTCAACTGGGCACTCAGCCGGGGCTCCCGCTCGGGCCGGGTCGCCTGGCAATTTGCCCGCGACCTCGCGGGGCGCCTGCAAGCCGGAGCCTCGGCATGAGCGACCACATCGTCGAAGTAGCCGCGGCCGTCATGCTGCGCGCTGACGGCAAGGAGTTTCTCCTCGCCCAGCGCCCGGAGGGCAAAGTCTACGCCGGCTACTGGGAGTTTCCGGGCGGCAAGGTCGAACCGGGCGAGCACGTGAAAGCGGCCCTGATCCGGGAACTGAACGAAGAACTCGGCATCACCGTCACGGCCTGCTCGCCCTGGCTGACACGTCAGTTCACCTACCCGCACGCGACCGTGCGCCTGAATTTCTGGCGCGTGACGGCTTGGGAGGGCGAAATCGGCATCACCGCGCCCCTAGAACACAGCGCCGTCGACTGGATGGCCTGTGGCGAGGCGGCACGGGTATCGCCCATCTTGCCGGCGAACGACCCAATCCTGAAAGCCCTGTCTTTGCCGACGCAAATGGCCATCACCATGGGTGAAATCGAAGGGGTCGAGCGCCAGCTCGAGCGACTGGAAGCCGCGCTCGACAACGGATTGGGCCTGATCCAGATCCGCGACAAATCATGGCCCGATGCGCAACGGCTGTGGTTTGCCGAAACCGTCACCCGCCTCGCCCACGGACGCGGCGCCCTGGTGGTCGTCAACGACAGCCCGGAGATTGCCCGGCGCGTCGGGGCCGATGGCATCCACCTCTCTTCCGAGAGCCTGGCACGTTGCACGAGCCGGCCGGACTTTGCCTGGGTCGGTGCCTCCTGCCATAGCGCAGCGGAGATTCAGCAGGCGGGCGCACTGAACCTGGATTACGCCCTGCTCGGACCGGTCCTGCCGACGCCCACCCACCCGGAAGCCAGCGGCCTCGGCTGGGCTGAGTTTGGCCAGCGCCTGCAAGGCAACACCCTGCCGGTCTTTGCGCTCGGCGGCATGCAAGCCGGGCATCTTGCCACGGCACAGGCACACGGGGCCCACGGCATCGCCCTGATGCGGGGCTGGTAGCGAAAATCGGGTTTGCCCGACGGTCGACCGTCGGGCACGCCTCAAAACGGGAAGCATGCCGCCAGAGGAAAGCCGGGCGGCAAATCGTGCGCCCCGCCGGAGACTCAGGCCTCAGCGCTGCGGCGCATCCGGAAACTCAAGGCCGGGGGCGCCGGCCTCGTCATCGCTGACCTGTCCGGCAATGCGGTAATCCTCGTTGGCCCAGCAGCCGAGATCAATCTGCTTGCAGCGCTCGGAACAGAACGGACGCCATTTGTTTTCGGGAGCAAATACGGCATCCCCGCCGCACTGCGGGCAGCGCACGATACGTCCGGCCATGATCAGAGATTGCAGAAGGTAAGTTTGAAGCTGACATCGCGCTCGCAGATCTTGGCTTTGATCTCGCCGCTGGGCGGCTTGGTGAAGCGGATGTTCAGGAAATACTTGTTGGCGCTGACTTCCGGGATGGCCGGCTCGTCGTTATCCACCGCCACACGCACCATCTGCGCCGCCGAACCGCCCAGATTGAGCTGGAACTGACCATTGCCGGCCAGATGCGGCTTCGGCGCACCGCTCGAGCGCAACAGGCGCAGGACGATCGCTGCCGCGTCACGCAGCGGGTAAAGCGGCCGGCTCCAGCCATCAATGGCTTCACGACGGGCATCCACGGGACGATTCAGCCACCAGTAGTAGGACGGCAGGTCGAATTCACACACCCCGCCCGGCATCACGGCCCGACTCTTGATACTCATCAGCCAATCGTTGTCACGAAGGTACTGACCGATCTTGCCCGTCATGCTCAACAGGGCGGCCGACGATTGCTCGATCTCATACAAGGCGCCGGAAAGGGCTTCCTCGGAGATATCGGGGTTGTTACGGTAAGCGAGCAGGGTCTGGCGCTGACGCTCAAGCTCCTGGATCAGATCCAGCTTGAGATCGGCACGGCCGGCCACTTCCAGGATTTCGAACAGGGTGACCAGCGCAGTGTGGTGTTCCAGTTGCCCCTCGCTCTGGGCGAAATAGGCCGTTTTGTCGAAAAGATCCTCCAGGCGCAGCAATGTGCGGATGCGCTCGTTGAAAGGATATTCGTAGGTGATCACACGACCCCGGTAGGCAAAATGGGAAAATTGTCCTAATTCTGAGCCATTTGCAGGCAAATCTCAACAGTTTGCTTTAGCTTTTTCGGCCGATTGGCGTAGGTAATTTAAATGCAAGCGCTCGACCTGCTCGTAAAGTTTTGTCAGGCCGCCGTCATTCAAGACAACGTCATCCGCCGCCGCCAGACGATCCGCCCGTGTTGCCTGGGCCGCCATGATCGCACGCACCTGATCAGCAGCAAGGCCGTTACGGGCCATCACGCGCTCGATTTGCAGCGACTCGGGGCAGTCAACCACCACGATCCGGTCACAGCGCGCCCGATACGTGCCGGACTCGACCAGCAGGGGGACGGCCAGCACGACATAAGGCGTGGTCGCAGCCAAGCACCGCGCATCCGACAACTGCCGGATCATCGGATGAAGGATGGCCTCAAGCTGCTGGCGCGCGCCTGCATCGGCAAAGACCCGCTGGCGCATGGCAGCGCGGTCCAGCGCCCCCGTTGGCGTCAGCACCGCGGCACCAAATGCCGCCGCAATGGCGGGCATGGCAGCACCATCCGGCGCGGTCAGTTCATGTGCAATCGCATCGGTATCGACCAAACCGGCGCCTGCCGCCACAAACAAATCGGCTACGGTCGATTTACCGCTGCCGATGCCCCCGGTCAGCCCAACCACAAAACCACTCACGGGCACTCCGTGGGCTTGCGCTCGGCGGCAACGCGCCCCGCCACCGTGAGGAGGCCCTCGCGGGCGACAGCCGGTCCGCGCACCTCAATCTGCAGCGCACTGTCTTTGCCGGGCCGCTGCACGAGGCGGACGGTCTTGAACCCTTTTCCTTTGACCTCGGCCAACTGCTCCTGCGCCGCTTTTTCCGTCGAGAAAATACCGAGGGAGATGGCAAAACGATTCGGCCCCGCCTCCTGCACGATGAAGTAGTCGCTGATACCCGCCTTCTTCAATTCCTCGGCCCGCCGATCCGCCTCCGGGCGACTCGGCTGGGGCGGCAGATGCACCCACCACCCCCCATCGCCCGGCAGGACCTTGCGCGTGACCTTCACGCTTTTCAGGCGGGCCTCGATCTGAGCAACCAGGCGATTGCCATCTGCCAGGGGCACCCGCTCCCAGTACAGGCAGAACGGGGCTGGCTCCGGCGCTGCGGCAGGAACGCCGGAGGCTGCCGCAGCAGCAGCGCCGACAGACGAGCCCGCTGCCTCAGGCTCGGCCTCCGGCTCGGACGGCTTCACCACGTCGGCGCCAGAAGCGACCGACGCCTTGCCTTGGGGTGCCTCACCGCGGGAAACGACCCGGATTTTGTCCGGGGCGACCTGCTGGGCGGCCCGATTGGCGTCCGGATTGTCCGGATGCCCAAACAGCCCGGCGCTGAAGGCATAAAACAGGATGTTGGCCAGTACGAGGAGGAAAACGAGCAGTTGCACGATGGATCAGCCCACCTTCGGGAGATGCTTGAGCGACTCGGCGATCGCCTCCTGCGGGTACTCGTAGTCCTCCAGCTGGCCGGAGAAGAATTTGTCGTAGGACGCCATGTCGAAGTGACCGTGGCCGGTCAGGCAGAACAGGATGGTCTTGGCTTCGCCGGTCGCCTTGCAGCGCAAGGCTTCGTCGATCGCTGCACGAATGGCGTGACAGGATTCCGGTGCCGGGATGATGCCTTCAGCGCGGGCAAACTGGACGCCGGCTTCGAAAGTCGCCACCTGCGGCACGGCCACCGCTTCCAGCAGCTTTTCGTGGAAAAGCTGGGAGACCAGCGGCGAGTCACCGTGATAGCGCAGACCACCGGCGTGGATGCCCGGTGGCATGAAGTCGTGGCCGAGGGTGTACATCTTCATGATCGGCGTGTAACCGGAGGCATCGCCGTAATCGTAGGTATATGCGCCCTTGGTCAGCGTCGGGCAGGAGGTCGGCTCGACCGCCACGCAACGCAGGTTGGCCGCGCGCTTGTCGCCCGCCGCTTTGTCGGCCAGGAAGGGGAAAGCGATGCCGCCAAAGCTCGAACCGCCACCGCAGGGCCCGAAGATCACGTCCGGGTAGAGGCCGATTTTCTCGAACTGCTTCTTGGCTTCCAGACCAATCACGGTCTGATGCAGCAGCACGTGGTTGAGCACGGAACCCAGGGTGTAACAGGTACCGGGATCGGCCGCAGCCTCTTCGACCGCTTCGGAAATGGCCAGACCGAGCGAGCCCTGGCAATCCGGATCGGCAGCCAGCGCGGCGCGACCGGCATTGGTCAGATTGGTCGGGCTGGCGAAGACTTCAGCCCCCCAGGTCTGCATCATCGAACGGCGGAAGGGCTTCTGGCCGTAGCTGACCTTCACCATATACACACGTACCGGCAGACCGAACATCTGGCCCGCGTAGGAAATCGACGAACCCCATTGGCCCGCCCCCGTCTCCGTGGTCAGACGCTTGGTGCCCGCGAGTTTGTTGTAATAGGCCTGCGGCACGGCGGAGTTCGGCTTGTGCGAACCGGCCGGGGAGACCCCTTCGTACTTGAAGAAAATCTTGGCCGGGGTGCCGAGCGCCTGTTCGAGGCGCAGGGCACGGCAGAGCGGGGCCGGACGCCACTGCGCGTAAATCTGGCGAACCGGCTCGGGAATTTCGATCCAGCGCTGCGCCGACATCTCCTGCTCAAGAATCGGGCCGGGAAAAATCGCCCCCATCGCTTCCGGCGGAACCGGGTTGCCATCCGGCCCGAGCGGCGGTGCCGGCGGGTTGGGCATGTCGGCCACGACATTGTACCAGTGGGTCGGAATTTCTTCTTGTTCGAGGTTGATGCGCAGCGGTGTCATGTTGTTTTCTCTCTCCCAGCGGGTCCTGCCCCGCAAAGCAGGTAAATTAACCCAAAACGAAGTGCCGACCAAGGGCGAAGCAGGTAAAGTAGCGCCTGTTTTTGCGCCCTGCCAGCATGCTGGCCGCTCAATCGTTCGTCATGCCCCCCCTTTCCCATCCGCTCACATCCCACCCCGGCACCCCGGCCCAAACCGGCCATCAGGTGGTTGTCACGACTGCCTGGCTCGCCAACGGCAACCTGCGCCTGGGCTTTTGCCTCGCCAACGTCGCGCAGTTGCGCTGGCCCGATCCCGCCCCCGCACGCCATACCGATGGCTTGTGGCAACACACCTGCTGCGAGGCGTTCATTGCCCCCCAAAACGGGACGAACTACCGGGAATTCAATTTTTCGCCCTCCGGCGCATGGGCCGTCTATGACTTCACGGCCTACCGCGAAGGCGGCGCTGCGGCCATGCCCGCCGAGGGCCCGACGATTACCCAAAGCCCCCTGCCCGACGGTCAACACCTGCTGCAGGCCGATATTCCCGCGCATCTGCTGCCCAGCGGGACGCCGCTCCAGGTGGGCCTGACCACCGTCCTCGAACACGCTGACGGCAGCAAATCCTACTGGGCCCTGCGCCACGCCGGCCCGCAACCCGATTTCCACTTGCGCGACAGTTTCTGTCTGAACCTGGCGCGCCCCTGACCCTGACGGACCATGACGATAACCGCTCCCCGCTTTGGCATTGACCGCCTGCTTGCCGACCCTGCCCTGCGCGCGCCGCTTGGCGGCCGCCGCGTCGCCCTGCTGGCCCACCCGGCCTCGGTCACGGCGGACCTCACGCACAGCCTCGATGCCCTGGCCGCCCTGCCGGACCTCACACTCACCGCTGCCTTCGGGCCGCAGCACGGGATCAAGGGCGACAAGCAGGACAACATGGTCGAATCGCCCGATTTTGTCGATCCGCAATTCGGCATCCCGGTGTTCAGCCTGTACGGCGAGGTACGCCGCCCGACCGACGCGATGATGGCGAGCTTCGATGTGCTGCTGGTGGACCTGCAGGATCTCGGCTGCCGCATCTACACCTTCATCACCACGCTGCGCTACGTCCTCGAAGCCGCCGCGCAGCACGGTAAATCGGTCTGGGTACTCGACCGGCCCAACCCGGCGGGGCGCCCGGTCGAGGGCCTGACCCTGCGCGCCGGCTGGGAGAGCTTTGTCGGCGCCGGCCCGATGCCGATGCGCCATGGCCTGACCATGGGCGAACTCGGGCGCTGGTTCATCGACCAGCTGGGCCTCACCGTCGACTACCACGTCATCACGATGGACGGCTGGTGCCCCGAGTCCGCACCGGGCTTCGGCTGGCCGCTCCTTGAACGCAGCTGGGTCAATCCCAGCCCGAACGCGCCCAACCTCGGGATGGCGCGGGCCTATGCCGGGACCGTCATGCTGGAAGGCACGACACTGTCGGAGGGTCGGGGGACAACCCGGCCGCTGGAGTTCCTGTTCGGCGCGCCGGATATCGATGCCCGCGCCGTGCTCGCCGAGATGCGCGCCCTGGCGCCTCACTGGTTTGCCGGCTGCCGGGTGCGCGAGTGCTGGTTCGAGCCGACCTTCCACAAATTCCACGGTCGACTCTGTCACGCCCTGCAAATCCATTGCGAAGGTCCGGGTTACGACCATGCCGCCTTCAAGCCCTGGCGCCTGCAGGCCCTCGCCTTCAAGGCCATCCGGCGTCTCTACCCGGATTACCCGATCTGGCGCGACTTCGGCTACGAATACGAATTCGACCGCCTGGCCATCGATCTGATCAACGGTTCTCCCCTGCTGCGCGAGTGGGTGGACGATCCGGCCAGCACCCCGGCCGATCTGGATCGGCTGGCCGGTGCAGATGAAGCCGCCTGGCTTGCGGCCCGCGCGCCCTATCTTCTCTATCCGTAAAACCCCACGGTTCAGCCGTGCAGACGCCGCCGAACCGTATCGGCTGCCCGCACGCCCCGATCCTGCGCTTCCTCAAACAAGGAGAAGCCGGAGAGATCGGCGTGTGCCAGGCTGAGATGCGGATGGGCAAAGGCCAGGGCGCGAGCACGTCGACCGCCGAACAGGCTGCCCGGCGTCGGACGGGCCATGGCGTGACCATGACGGAATATATCCACGCGCGTCGTTTTCTGCCGGATATCGGGTAAAACCCGCGCCAGTTCGCTCAAGGCCTGCTCGGCCCACGCGGCCCTCGGCTGGTCGCGCAAGGCGCGCCGGGCCGCCGCCGGATCAAGCTCGGAGAAAGCGCGATACCAGGTCAGCACCGTGCCACCCGGGTGACGGCGCAATGCCTGATGCTGGGCATCGACATAGCCGAGGCCGGCGCTGTCGAACAGCACGTTGTCCCAGGCCGGCGACGCACCATGCCGCTCGATCGGCCGCGCCGACAGATGCAGGTTGGCGACCAGCCAGGGGGCATAGGACAGCCCCTCGACCATCCCGGGCAAGCCTGCCGGTGCATTGACCCAGACCTTGGGCAGGATGAAGTGCGGGGCCGCCCAAATGACCTGACGTGCTTCGATACGCAGGGTTTTGCCGTCGTGCAGCACGTCGACCGTCAGGCCCTGCTTGCGGCTCTCCAGGCGCCAGACGAAGGCATCGGTGAGCAAGCGCTCACTGGTAGATTTGAGCAAGGCACGCATGAGCCAGGCATTCCCATCAGGCGCAGTGATGACCGTATCCGGCGAAGCATTGGCCGCCTCTCCGTCACGACAGGCAAAGTAGTGCAGGCCGGCCCAGGCCGAGGTCCGGGCGTAGTCGGTGCCATAGTCATCGCGGCAGGCGTAATTGGCCAACCAGTGCAGGGAGGGGGCCGTGTAGCCCTCGGCCAGCAGCCAGTCGCGAAAAGACGGACGATCCAGCGCAAGCCAGGCCGGATCGCGGCTGGCCGTCGCCATCGGCAACGCGAACACCCGCCGGCCATCCCGGCCACGCTGCGTTTTCAGCGTCTGCATGTGCGCCTGGAAGCGATGTTGCTGATCGCGCTCGGCGGCATCGATGCCACGCTGCGGGAGCAAGCCCTCTTCCCAGAGACCGTGGCGAAACAGGCGCTCCTGCGGCGTGGCACAGAGGAAACGTTCGTCATAGCGGGGTTTCAGGGCATCGGCAGGCCCTTGCAGCACGCCGGTTTCGGCCAGCAGTTCGCGGACATGCTGCGCACCGGGGCCAGGCAAGGGCAGGTAATGCGCCCCCCACGGGAAAGCGGAGAGGGGTGACTGGCCGCCCCGGCTGTTGCCGCCCGGCTCGCGCTCCATTTCCAGCACCAGAAAATCGTCGACCGCCAGACGACTGAGGCGCCAGGCCGCCGACAAGCCGGAAATACCGGCGCCCACGATCAGCACGTTCACCCGGCGTGTTTCGGCGACGGGCGGGAAGTCCCCGACGGTCAACCGGTGGCCACGGGCCAAATCCGGACCAAGCAGTTCGCCCGGCGGCAAGGGCGGATCATTCGAGGCGCAGCCGGCCAGGGCCAAGGCCCCCAGGCTGCGCAGGAATGTCCGTCGATCAGTCAAATTGCGTGAGGGACAGGCTGACCGACAACTGCGCGCCCAGCCAGCCGAGGAACCCCCCGGCACCGCTCAAGGCCAGCACATGCATCGGCCCCGGCAAGCCCAGCGAAAAGCTGGCACCGTAGAGCTCGGCGAGTTCGCTGACCGGCCCGGCCAGCAGCTTCAGCGCCAGCAGCACCAGCCCGGCGGCCAGCAGACCGCCAAAGGCCCCCTGCAACGCCCCGTAGTAGTAGAAGGGACGACGGATGAAGGCATCGGTGGCGCCGATCAGACGGGCCACTTCGATTTCTGCGGCATGCGCCACCACCTGCAGGCGGATGGTGTTGAAGGTCACGGCCACCAGACCGGCGGCAAACAGGCCGGCCAGCATCCACAAGGCCAGCTTGCCCAAGCGCAGGAAGGCGTCAAAGCGCTTGACCCAGGCCGAGTCGAGCTGGACATGCGCCACCTTGGGCCAGGTCGCCAGTTCCTTTTTCATGATTTCCAGCGCCGCCGGCTCCGTATTCGCCGGCTCGATGATGAAGGCGTCGGGCAAGGGATTCTTGGGCAGGCTGGCCACGATCTCGGCCATGCCCTCACTCTTCTGCAGGCGCTTCAAGGCATCCTCGCGTGCCACGAAGGTGACGCGCGCCGTGCTCACCTGCTTGAGGCGGCTTTCGATCTCGGCCACGTCCTTGCGGCTCGCCGCCACATCCATGAAAACGCTGATCTGCTGCACACCGGCCACGCTCTGGCCGACATCGCGCAGGTTATCCAGCAGGACGAAGCCAAAACCCGGCAGGGTCAGGGCGATGCCGATGGCGAACAAGGAGAGCAGCGTATTCAGGGGCGTCGCCCACAAGCGACGGAAGGCGGCCGCCAAAGCCGCCTGATGCTGGGTCAGCCAGGCCATCACAGCACCCTCCCGTGATCGAGACACAGCACATTGGGCTGGTAACGTTCGATCCAGTTCTGATCATGGGTCGCCACCACCACCGTCACGCCGACGCGATGGAAATCGGCGAAGATTTCGAGGATTTCGGTCGCCGAGGCCGTATCCAGGTTACCCGTCGGCTCATCGGCAATCAGCACGGTCGGCCGGTTAACCACGGCACGGGCAATCGCGAGGCGCTGCTGTTCGCCGCCGGAAAGGGCAATCGGCCGGGCTTTTTCACGCGCCAGCAGGCCCACCTTGTCGAGCGCAGCCTGCGCGCGGCGAATCGCTTCGCGGCGCGGCAGGCCGGCGATTTCCAGCGGCAGCATCACGTTGTCCAGGGCGCTGCGGTCAAACAGCAGTTTCTGGTCCTGGAAAACGAGGCCGAGATGGCGGCGCACATACGGCAAGGCACTGCGGCGCAAGGCGGAGAGGTTCTGGCCATTGACGACGAGGCTGCCCGAGGTGGGACGCTCGACCGACGCCATCAGCTTGACCAGCGTGGTCTTGCCGGCACCGGAATGGCCGGTGATGAAAACCATCTGCCCGGCCGAAATTTCGAAACTGACATCGGACAGGGCCTCATGGCCGCCCGGATAACGCTTGCAGAGATTGCTGGCGACGATCATTGGTCGAACAGGGCATCCACGAAATCACGCGCCGAGAAGGGGCGCAGGTCATCGATCTGCTCACCGACGCCGATGAAGCGGATCGGCTTCGGGCACTGGCGGGCAATCGCGGCTACCACGCCGCCCTTGGCGGAACCGTCGAGCTTGGTGACGACCAGGCCGGTGACGTTGATCGCCTTGTCGAAGGCCTTGACCTGTTGCAGCGCGTTCTGGCCGATGTTGGCGTCAAGCACGAGCAGGGTTTCGTGCGGACCGGTCGGGTCCACCTTCTGGATCACGCGGCGCACCTTGGCGATTTCTTCCATCAGGTGCAACTGGGTCGGCAGACGCCCCGCCGTGTCGGCCAGCACGATGTCGATGCCGCGCGCCTTGGCTGCGGAAATGGCATCGAAGATCACCGCCGCCGGATCGCCCGACTCCTGGGCAATCACGGTCACGTTGTTGCGCTCGCCCCAGGTCTGTAACTGCTCGCGGGCCGCCGCACGGAAAGTATCGCCGGCGGCGAGCAGCACGCTCTTGCCCTGGCTCTGGAAATACTTGGCCAGCTTGCCGATCGACGTCGTCTTGCCGGCGCCATTGACGCCCGCGATCATGATCACGAAGGGCGAATGCCCGGACACATCGAGCGGCTGTTCGAGCGGCTGCAGCACGGCATGGAGCGCGTCAGACAGGGCTTTCTGGATGGCTTCCGGCGTTTCCAGCTTGTCGCGCTTGGCCGCTTTCTTGAGTTCATCCAGCAGATGGGTGGTCGCCTCGATGCCGACATCGGAGGTCAGGAGCAGGGTTTCCAGTTCTTCGAGCAGCTCGTCGTCGACCTTGCCGCGCGAGAACAGGGACTTCAGCTTGCCGCCCAGCTGGGCACGGGTCTTGGCCAGGCCGGCGAACAGACGCTCGCGCCAGGATTGCTTGGCCGGGGCAGCCTCGGCTGCGGGGGCCGGAGAAGTGGTCGGAGAAGCGGCCGGAACAGCCGTCGACTCGGGCGTCGGCTGCGGGGTGGATTTTTTCAGGAAACTGAACATGGGAAGGGTGGTCTCAGGCCTTGCTGACAGGCGGGCGGGGAGTCGCTAAGATGCCGCTCTTGCCGCCCCCGGTTGGATGCATCGAATCAGCCGCGAATTCTAGCAGAAAGCCCTCTTTCTACGTGCCGCACACCGACCTTTTTCCTATGCGACTCAAATACCTGCTCACCGTTTTAGTGGCCGCCGGCCTGTCGACCGCCGCGCTCGCCAATCCCTACGAAACCACGTTGAAAAACGGGCTCAAGGTCATCGTCAAGGAAGACCGCCGCGCCCCGACTGCCGTCCAGATGGTCTGGTACCGCATCGGCAGCATCGATGAGGTCGATGGCCGCTCCGGCGTCGCCCATGTCCTGGAGCACATGATGTTCAAGGGCACGCCGAATGTCGGCCCGGGCGAATTCAACAAGCGTGTCGCGGCGGCAGGCGGGCGTGACAATGCCTTCACCAGCCGCGACTACACGGCCTACTTCCAGCAGATCCCGAAGGAAAAGCTGCCGGAGATGATGCAGCTGGAAGCCGACCGCATGCGCCACCTGACGGTCGACGCCAAGGAGTTCGAGCAGGAAATCAAGGTCGTCATGGAAGAGCGCCGCATGCGCACCGACGACAACCCGCAGGCCAAGCTCTTCGAGCAGATGAATGCCGTCGCCTTCCAGGCCCACCCGTACCGCCGCCCGATCATCGGCTGGATGAACGACCTGGAAACGATGACCGCCGCCGATGCCAAGGCCTGGTACGACACCTGGTACGTGCCCAACAACGCCTACGTGGTGATCACCGGCGATGTCGATCACAAAACCGTCTTCGCCCTCGCCGAGGAGCATTACGGCGGCCTCGAAGCCCGCCCCTTGCCGGTCCGCAAGCCGCAGATCGAACCGCGCCAGGAAGGCATCCGCCGCGTGACGGTGAAAGCGCCGGCCGAATTGCCGACCCTGATCATGGGCTGGAAAGCCCCCATCCTGCGCGACGTTGAGCAAGACAGCGAGCCCTACGCGCTGGAAATGCTGGCCGCCGTGCTCGATGGTCACGATGCGGCCCGCTTCAACAAAAAGCTGGTGCGCGAAGACAAGGTCGCCCTCGGCGTCGACTTCGGCTACGACGGCACGGCACGCGGCCCCGGCATGATCTACGTTTCCGGCACGCCGGCCGAAGGCAAGACGGTCGCCGACCTCGAAGCCGCCGTCCGGGCCGAACTGGCCCGCGTCCAGCAGAACGGCATCAGCGAGACCGAGCTCAAGCGCGCCCGCGCCCAACTGCTGGCCCGAGAGGTCTACAAGCTCGATTCGATGTTCGGCCAGGCCATGGAAATCGGCCAGATCGAATCGGTCGGCCTGCCCCACACCGCCCTCGACCGCATGCTGAAAAAACTGCAGCAGGTCACGGCTGCGGAAATCCAGGTCGTTGCCCGCAAATACTTCACCGACGACGCGTTGACCGTCGGCGTCCTTGATCCGCAACCGCTGGACGGCAAACCGCGCCGCCCGGCCGTCGCCACCCGCCACTGATGAAAAACGCCATGAAACGACTGTTGACCGCAGCCCTCACCCCGCTTTTCACCGCCTTGCTGGCGCTCTGCCTGAGCCAGGCCGCCCAGGCCGGCGTCAAGATCGAACACTGGACCACGAGCGGCGGCGCCCGCGTCCAGTTTGTCGAAAGCAAGGTCCTGCCGATGCTCGACGTGCAGGTCGACTTTGGCGCCGGCTCGATGTTCGACCCGGACGGCAAAGCCGGCCTGGCCGCACTGACCCGTGCCGTGCTTGACCTCGGCGCCGGCGCCCGCGACGAAAGCCAGATCGCCGAACAACTCGCCGACCTCGGTGCCACGCTCGGCGGCGGCGCCGATACCGACCGCGCCAGCGTCGCCCTGCGCACGCTCTCGGACAAGGCCAAACGTGACATCGCCCTGAGCATCCTGCGCGACGTCCTGCATCAGCCGCGCTTCGATGCCGCCATCTTCGAGCGCGAAAAGGCCCGCACCATCGCCGCCCTGAAAGACGCCCTGACCCGCCCCGACGCCATCGCCGGCAAGGCCTTCTGGGCAGCCCTCTACCCGGCGCACCCCTACGGCAAGCAGGCGACGCCGGAAAGCGTCGCAGCACTCAGCCGCGACGACCTGGCTGCCTTCTATCGCGCCCATTACACCGTCGGCAACGCCAGCATTACCCTGGTGGGCGACCTCTCCCGACGCGACGCCGAGCAGATCGCCGAACGGATCGCCCAAGGCCTGCCGACAGGCCGCCCCCCCGAGTTGCCGGTGATGCCGCAAGCACTGACCGGCCAGGACGTGCGCATTGCCCATCCGGCCAGCCAGGCCCATGTCTATCTGGGCATGCCGGCCATCGAGCGCGGCCACCCTGACTTTTTCCCGCTCATCGTCGGCAACTACACCCTGGGCGGCGGCGGTTTCGTCTCGCGCCTGATGAAGGAAGTGCGCGACAAACGCGGCTATGCCTACAGCGTCTACAGCTACTTCGCCCCGCTCAAGCAGCCCGGCCCCTTCCAGATCGGCCTGCAGACCCAGCGCAAGCAAGCCGGCGACGCCCTCAAGCTGGCCCGCGACATCCTGCTCGATTTCGTGCAAAACGGCCCGACCGAAGAAGAACTGGCCGCCGCACAAGCCAACCTGACCGGCAGCTTCCCGCTGCGCCTGGACAGCAACAAGAAACTGCTCGATAACGTCGCGGCCATCGCCTTTTATGGCCTGCCCTTCGATTACCTCGACCAGTATCAGGACAAAATCCGGGCGGTCACGGTCGACGACGTGAAGGCGGCTTTTTCCCGCCACATCCGCGCAGACAGCCTGATCACCGTGACGGTGGCCGGCGAATGAACAGCGTGCGCATCGTCGGCGGCGAATTCCGTCGCCGCGTCCTGCGCTTTCCGGACAGCGAAGGCCTGCGCCCAACGCCCGACCGCGTCCGCGAGACGCTGTTCAACTGGCTCGGCCAGGAACTCGATGGCTGGCACTGCCTCGACCTCTTTGCCGGAAGCGGCGCGCTGGGCTTCGAAGCGGCCTCACGCGGCGCCGAACGCGTCGTGATGCTGGAGAAGATGCCGCGAGTTCTGGCCGCGTTGCATGAAAACCACGAATTGCTCCATAAACCCGATGCGGTGGAGATCGTTCGCGGGGATGCGCTACAATATTTGGCCGCAACGACGGCGAAATTCGACCTGATCTTCCTCGACCCCCCTTACAACAAGGGCTGGATCGACAAATTGAGCCCGGGCCTGCCCCGGATTCTGAAGGACGACGGTCAACTTTACGTCGAAGCGGAATACGAAATCACCTCGCTCGGTGCGTGGCACACGGTACGCCACGGCAAAGCGGGAGAAGTCCACTTTCATTTGTTACGGCGGGAAGCTTGAGCAAACTCGATCATCGCGTAGCGATCTATCCGGGCACTTTTGACCCGATGACCCGCGGCCACGAAGACCTGGTCCGCCGTGCCGCCAGCCTGTTCGACCGCGTCATCCTGGCGATTGCCGAGAGCCCGAGCAAGCAGCCCCGTTTCTCGCTCGCCGAACGCGTCGAGATGGCGAAGGAAATTCTCGGTGACGTGCCAAACGTCGAGATCGTGGGCTTCAACACCCTGCTCATGAACTTCGTTCACGAAATGGGCGCCAAGGTTATCGTGCGCGGCCTGCGCGCCGTTTCGGACTTCGAATACGAATTCCAGATGGCCGGCATGAACCGCAGCCTCTACCCGGAAGTCGAAACCGTGTTCCTGACGCCGGGCGAACAGTACATGTTCATTTCTGCCACCATGGTGCGCGAAATCGCACGCCTTGGGGGCGATGTCAGTAAATTCGTTCAGCCCTGCGTTGAACGCCGCCTTCGGGCAAAATCTTCAGTCAATTAAGAGAGGAAGGACAGTCATGTCTCTGATCATCACCGACGAGTGCATCAACTGCGACGTTTGCGAACCCGAGTGCCCGAACGAGGCCATTTCCCAGGGCGCCGAGATCTACCAGATCGATCCGAACAAGTGCACGGAATGCGTCGGTCACTACGACGAACCGCAGTGCGTCCAGGTCTGCCCGGTTGACTGCATCCCGAAGGATCCGGGCAACGTCGAGAACGAAGATCAGCTCTGGAGCAAGTACGAGAAGCTGACCGGCAACAAGCGCCCCTGAGCGCCGGGGCCCCGGCCCCTTGCCTGGCTGCGAGCACAACCGGCCAACAAAAAACCCGCGACCGAAATCGCGGGTTTTTTCATGGTCGACCGCCGGACGATGACGCCACGGCGGTGATTGTCATTCAGGCAGCGGCGCGCACCGGCTCCGCCTCCGGACCAAGCAAGCCCTGCACGCCCTGCACCATGCCACCCAAGGCACCGACCTGCTGCTGCAGGCTCTTGTCGACGCTCTCCAGCTCGGCAATCCGCTCCTCCAGCGTATCCGTCGCCTGATGAATGCGGCGGATGCTTTCAAGACGGCGTTTCAGCTGGATCTGATGCTCGCGCACCTGCGTCTCCATCGGCGCCATGACCGCGCGCAACCAGGCTTCCGCATCCCGGTTAGCGTGCTCGAAAGCACGCCGGACCTGGACCGCCACCTCCTCGAAGAACTTCTGCGTGATGTTCTTCTTGTCGTTGGTCAGCAGACTGACCATCGAGTTGAGATGGCTGTCGCACCAGGCTTCGAGACGATCCAGCTCCTTTTCGTAACGGAGCAGCGAAAAGCGCGGCGGCACGCCGAGCTTCAAGCCGTGTTCGACTGAAAATTTCTTGTAGACCGCATCCATCATGGAGAGGATTTCGTCGACCTCACCGCTCGACTGCTTGAGCGCCTGACGCGCCCGCATGAAGAAGGTGACCATCGCATCCGAGAGCGACTTGGAAAACACCGCGCCCTGCATGGTCTCGCGGGTTTCCTGCGTGACCTGGCGCAGGCTGTCCATGCCCATGTGGGCGAACAATTTGTTCGTCAGGGTCGTAAACACACTCCGCACGGCATGGTAACGCTGCAGGCCGGACTCGAACTCGTCCTTCTCCGCCCGCACCTTGCCCATCATGTACTCGACCACCCCCTTGTTCTTGCCGCGCAGCTCGGTGAGCTCGGACAACTGCTCGTGCAGGCTGCCCAGACGGGCATCGAGCAGCCCGCGCACGCGTTGCGCCACTTCGCCGAAATCGGCACGCGTGCTATCGCAGACCAGATCCCGCTTGGCCGGCAGCAACTCGCCGGAGAGCGCCGATTCCAGAGTTTCCAGGCGGCTGCGCGCCAGCAGGTCGGCATCCTGATTGATCTTTGCCACCAGCGCCTTCTGGGCGGACACCGGAAAAACCTGCGCCACGTCGATATTCAGCACACTCGCGCATTGCGCCGCCTGACGCTGAATCTCGGCTTCAATTTCTTCCGGACGCTTCAGCTCATCCCACTGACCGTCAATCTTGTTGAGCACCACCATGCGCCCGCGCCGGCTGGTTCCGCCACCGTCGATGTGCTCTTTCCAGATCTGCAGGTCAGACTGGGTCACCCCGGTATCCGCCGCCAGGATGAACAGCACGGCGTGGGCATTCGGCAGCAGGGCGAGCGTCAGCTCCGGCTCGGCACCGATCGCATTCAGCCCCGGCGTATCAAGGATGACCAGCCCTTGCTTGAGCAGCGGATGCGGGAAATTGATCATCGCGTGGCGCCAGCTCGGTACCTCGACCAAGCCATCCTCGCCCACCTCGTACAGTCCCCCGTTGCCCGCCTCCAGCGAAAAGCCCAGACGGGCAGCTTCATCCGGCGTCACGCGGATCGTCTCGCTGACGTGACGCAGGGCCTCCTGCATGGCATCCGGCGACTGAACATCGAGCAGCAGGCGGCGCCACTCGTCCGGGTAGGACTTGTATTCGGAAACGCTGGAATTGGTGCCGCGCGTCATGATCGGCAGCAACTCGATGCACGGCGGCTTGGCGGCATCGAACAGCAACTCGGTCGGACACATCGTGGTCCGCCCCGCCGAGGACGGCAGCATGCGGCTGCCCAGCTCGGCGAAGAAAATGGCATTGATGAGTTCAGACTTGCCGCGCGAAAACTCCGCGACAAACGCGACATTCAGGCGATCCTCGCGCAGGCGGTCCTGCAACTGGGTCAGGCGCAAATCGGTCTGCCCGTCGGACAATTCATTCTGCGTCAGCCAGCCCTGAAACTGGGCGATGTGGCTGGATAGCTCCCCCCGCCAGGCGGTATAGGCGGCAAACTGGTTAGCCAGGGACATGGTTCGTATCCGTCTCATGCAATCGGAACAAGCAATTTAGCACAAGCGCACCGGGTTTTCCGACGGTCAACGCTGGCAAGCAGGGCAATAATAGGTCGAGCGCCCGGCCTGGCGCACTTGCCGCACCTGCCCGCCGCAACGCAGGCAATCCAGCCCGGCGCGATCATAGACGGCGGCCTGAATCTGGAAGCAGCCCGCGCCCCCGTCGCTATGCACATAATCGCGAATACTGCTGCCGCCGGCGGCAATGGCCGTTTCCAGGGTATGCCGGATGGCCGGCACCAGGATGGCAATCCGGTCGCGGCTGATCCGGTTGGCCGCCCGCAAGGGAGAAATCCCCGCCCGGAACAAACTTTCCGCAGCGTAGATGTTGCCGATGCCGACCACCAGATGACTGTCCATCAGCACCGGCTTGATCGGCCCGCTGCGCCTGGCGCACTGGGCATGCAGCCAATCGGCGGAAAACGCCTCGGACAAGGGTTCCAGCCCTTGCACCGCGAGCAGCGGGTGTTGATCGCTCAGCGCGGGCGGCCCGTCTTGCCAGAGCACCACGCCAAAACGCCGGGGGTCGGCGAGACGCAGGCTTTGCTTTGGCAAGACCAGCTCGAAGTGGTCATGCTTCTCCGGCGGCTGCGCCGTCGGCACGAAACGCAGATTGCCCGACATGCCCAGATGGATGATCAGACTGCCGGTCACCCCCGACCCCTGGCAATCCACCAGCAGATACTTGCCCCGACGCCGGACGCCGACGACACGACACCCCGGCAGCAGGCCTTTCAGTTCCTGCGGGATGGGGTGACGCAAGCGGGGCGCCCGGATCATCACGGCGAGGATTTCCTCGCCCAGCAACTCCGGCTCGATCCCGCGACGACAGACCTCCACTTCCGGCAATTCAGGCATTCGCTTGTTCCTCCGACAAAACCCACATAACATCGCAAACCAATCCGATTTTATGCGTTCCAACGCGTCGCCCGTCCCGTTTTTCGAAAGTACGCCATGCGCCTCAAGCCTCTCGCCGCCGCCCTGACCCTGCTCGTCGGGACCAGCCTGCCTTTGATGGCCGTGGCGGAAGCCCCCGCCAAGGCGGCGAAGCGACCGGCCGCCAGCCGGGAGCAGGCAAGCAGCAGCGGCGAAGACGTGATGGCGCGCACGGTATTTCAAACCCTGCTCGGCGAAATCGCCCTGCAGCGCGGCGACGTCCGTCTCGGGCTCGATGCCTGGAGCGATCTGGCCCAGCGCACCCGCGACCCGAAAGTCATCGCCCGCGCCACCGAAGTCGCCGGCCTGGCCCGCCAGTATGATCAGGCACTCGACCTGGCCAAGCTCTGGCTGAGCGTCGAGCCCGAATCGGCCAAGGCGCGCCAGATGCACGCCTCGCTGCTTGTCCTGGCCAATCGCCTGGACGAACTGGCACCGCAACTGACCCGCGTACTGGAGGAAGACCCAGCCAATCTCGCTGCCAATCTGCTCCAGCTGAATCGCATCCTCGGACGCATCCCGGACAAAAAGGCCAGCCAACGCCTCATCGACCAGCTGACCCAGCCCTACGCGCTCCTGCCGGAGGCGCATTTCGCCCGCGCCCAGGCGGCCCTCTCGGCAGGCGACGAATTCCGCGCCCTCAACGAAACCGAAAAAGCGCTGCAACTACGCCCGGATTGGGAAATGGCTGCCGTTGCCCGCGCCCAGCTGCAAGCCCGACCGGCGCCGGCCAATGCCATTGAAGGACTGCAGCGCTTTGTTCAGCAGCAGCCTGGCGCCCGCGAGGCCCGCCTGATGCTGGCCCGCCTGCTCATCAGCGAACGTCGCTACGACGATGCGCGGACCCAGTACACCCGCCTGCTCGACGACGCGCCAACGGCCCCCGACGCCCTCTACCCGGCAGCCATGCTGGCCCTGCAGCAAGGCGATGCCAAGCAGGGACGCGCCCTGCTCGAACGCCTGCTGGCCACCGACTACCCGGACAAGCACACCCTGCATTTTTTCCTCGGCCAGCTGGAGGAAGAAAGCGGCCAGCCGGATGCGGCCCTCAGCCATTACCGTCAGGTCGGCGGCGGCGAACAGTTCATCGTTGCCCGCTCCCGCGCCGCCCAGCTGCTGCAGCAGGCAGGCCGCCTCGAGGAAGGCCGCGCCCTCTTGCACAGCACCGCCGCCAGCGGCAACGAAAAAGTGCAACTGCTGCTCACCGAGGCCCAGCTGCTGCGCAATGCCGGCCAGGACAAGGAAGCGCTGACGCTGCTCGAAGCCGCGCTCAAGCGCCAGCCGGATAATCTTGAACTGCTCTACGACACCGCCCTGCTCGCCGAACGGACGGGCAAGCCGGAGGTGCTCGAACAACGCATCCGTCACCTGCTGCACCTCAAACCGGATCATCCGCACGGTCTAAATGCCTTGGGCTATTCCCTCGCCGACCGTGGCATCCGTCTTGATGAAGCCGAGCAACTGATCGCCAAGGCCGTCCGCCTGGCACCGGAAGACCCGTTCATCCTCGATAGCCTGGGCTGGGTCTTTTTCCGCCAGGGGCGCCACGAGGAAGCACTGAGCACCTTGCAGCGCGCTTTCAAGATGAAAGCCGATCCGGAAATCGCCGCCCACCTCGCCGAAGTGCTATGGACAGTCGGCCGCCGTGATGAAGCGCAGCGCCTGCTCAGCGACACGCTGCGCGCCCACCCGGACAACAGCGTACTCAAGAGTACCCGCCAGAAGCTGCAGCCCTGAACGCCGTCGTGCCACTGCTCCGCCGTCTGTCCTGGGTTGCCGCCCTCGCCGCCACGGTGCTGCTCAGCGCCTGCAGCACGCTGCCCCGCCCTGCGCTGCCGGAACGCACGGCCTGGCAGGACTTTGCGCTCACCGCCCGGTTTGCACTGACCAGCCGCCAACCGGGCGAGGCTGAACAGAAGGCCGGCGGTCGACTCGATTGGCGGCACCAAAATGATGGGGATGAGATCCTGATCGCCAACCCGATCGGCATCGGCCTCGCCCGCCTCGACAGCCGTCCTGGCGAAGCCCGCCTGGAAACGGGGGATGGTCGCCGCTTTGTCGCAGACGACCCCGAACAGTTGCTGTTCGACGTCCTCGGCCAGGCCCTGCCGGTCCGCCAACTCCCCCGCTGGCTGCTCGGCCGGACCAGCGCGGACGGCCAATTGCAGCGCGACCCGCAAGGCCGGCCCAGCCGCCTGGAGGAAGCCGGCTGGCGCATCGACTACAGCTACGACGACGAGGCCCCGGGCAGCTTGCCGAGCCGCCTCCACCTGCGCCAGGGCGAACACATCGACCTGCGCCTGCGCATCGAAGAATGGAAATCCGCACCATGACTGACCACCCCGCCGACTGGACCTGGGACAGCCTGTGGCCCGCCCCGGCCAAGCTCAATCTCTTCCTGCACGTGACCAGCCGCCGCAGCGACGGCTACCACCTGCTGCAAACGGTGTTCCGCTTCATCGACCGTGCCGACACGCTGCGCTTTGCGCCGCGCGATGATGACGCCATCGTCCTCGCCACGCCGACGCCCGGCGTGCCGCCCGACAGCGACCTGACCGTGCGCGCAGCCCGCCTGCTCCAGACCCATACCGGCTGCCGCCAGGGCGCCACCCTGTATCTCGACAAATGCCTGCCCATGGGCGGCGGCCTGGGCGGCGGCTCCTCCGATGCCGCCACGGTGCTGCTCGCCCTCAATCACCTCTGGCAGACCGGCGTCGCGCGCACCGAACTGGAACAACTGGGCCTGCAGCTGGGTGCGGACGTGCCCGTGTTCGTGCATGGCCGCAACACCTTCGCGGAAGGCGTCGGCGAAGCCTTCACCGACGTCACCCTGCCACCTGCCTGGTATGTGGTCCTGCATCCGCCGGTCAACGTGCCGACGGCAGCCATTTTCGGCGCACCGGAATTGCCGCGTGCGACACCGCGCATCAACCCGGCGGACTGGCAGCCCGGCCAGGGCCACAATGATCTCGAAGGCGTCGCCTGCGCACGCTTTCCGGCGGTTGCCGAACATCTGGCCTGGCTCAAGCAGCACGCACCGGGCGCCATGATGACCGGCTCCGGCGCCTGCGTCTTTGCCGAATTCAACGATCGCACCCAGGCAGAACGTACGCTTGCCAGCCTGCCGTCCGGCATGTCGGGCTGGCTGGCTGCCGGGCTCGCCGAACACCCGATCGCGAAAATTTAAAAAAAGAGTAGACACATCCCGAAAAGCCGCCTACAATGCGCGCCTCGTTCAGTTGCAAACACAAACGAACGAAACAGCTGGGGAGTCGCCAAGTTGGTCAAGGCACCGGATTTTGATTCCGGCATTCGAAGGTTCGAATCCTTCTTCCCCAGCCAGAATTTCTCGGGCAGACCCTCAGCACAAAACCTGAGTCTGCCCGTTTTCCATTGTGGCACCGCAAAAATGCAAATGCCCTGAAGGATGTTGATATGGCCTACAACAGCTTGATGGTCTTCACCGGCAACGCCAATCCCAAACTGGCAGCCGAGGTTGCAAAACACCTGAATGTCGACCTCGGTCGCGCCAACGTCGGTCGTTTCTCCGATGGAGAAGTCAGCGTCGAACTCCAGGAACATGTCCGCGGTCGCGACATCTTCGTGCTGCAATCGACCTGCGCCCCGACCAACGACAACCTGATGGAACTGCTGGTTGTCGTCGACGCGCTGAAGCGCGCTTCCGCCGGTCGCGTCACCGCCGCCATCCCCTATTTCGGCTATGCCCGCCAGGATCGCCGTTCGCGCTCCTCCCGCGTGCCCATCGCCGCCAAGCTGGTCGCCAACATGCTCGCCGCCTCCGGCGTCGACCGCGTGCTGACCATGGACCTCCACGCCGAACAGATCCAGGGCTTCTTCGACATTCCGGTCGATAACGTCTACGCCCTGCCGATCCTGCTGGAAGACATCCAGAAGCAGAATTACGAAAACCCGATGGTCGTCTCGCCGGACCACGGTGGCGTGGTGCGCGCCCGCTCGCTGGCCAAGCGCCTCGAGTGCGATCTCGCCATCATCGACAAGCGCCGCCCGAAGGCCAACGTTTCCGAAGTGATGAACATCATCGGTGAGGTCGAAGGCCGCACCTGCATCATCATGGACGATATGGTCGACACCGCTGGCACCCTGTGCAAGGCCGCCACGGCCCTGAAGCAGCACGGCGCCAAGAAGGTTGTCGCCTACTGCACGCACCCGGTTCTCTCCGGCCCGGCCGTCGAGCGCGTCAATACCTCCGACCTGGATTCCCTGGTCGTGACCGACACCATTCCGCTGCGCGATGACGCGGCCAACTGCCCGCGCATCCGCCAACTGACGGTCGCCGAGCTGATGGCCGAGACGATCCGCCGCATCAGCAACGATGACTCCGTGTCCTCGCTGTTCATCGACTAAGTTTTTTAAACCTTCCCGATCTGGTCGCGGTTCGGGAAATCTATTGGAGTAAAACCATGCAATTCGAAGTTATCGCTTCTGCACGCAGCGTCCAGGGTTCGGGTGCGAGCCGCCGCCTGCGCCGTGCCGGCACCGTTCCGGGCATCGTCTACGGTGGCGAAGCCGCCCCGGTCGCCATCGAAACCCACCACAACGACCTGCTGCTGAAGATGAAGAAGGAAGCCTTCCACTCTTCCATCATCAACCTGGTCATCGATGGCAAGAAGGAACAAGTCCTGCTGCGCGACTACCAGACGCACGCTTACAAGCAACTGATCCTGCACGTGGACTTCCAGCGCGTTGACGCTACCCACGAACTGCACATCAAGGTGCCGCTGCACTTCACCAACGAAGAAAATGCCCCGGGCGTCAAGCTGGGCGGCGGTCTGGTGAACCACGTCACCACCGAACTGGACATCCACTGTCTGGCCAAGGATCTGCCGGAGTTCATCGAAGTTGACCTCGGCGCCATGAAGGTCGGCGAAAACATCCACGCCTCCCAGATCAAGCTGCCGGCTGGCGTTGCGCTGGTCAAGCACGGCGAAGACGACCCGATCGTGGTCAGCATCGTCGGCAAGGGCGGCGCCCAGGCTGCCGAAGGCGAAGCTGCCGCCGAGTAATCCGCGCGCTCCGCTATACTCTGGCCGCCGCAGGCATCTCGCCCCGGCGGCCTTTTCACGACGGTACGCATGACCACACCCCGCCTGATCGTCGGCCTCGGCAACCCCGGGCCGGAATACGAAGCCACCCGACATAATGTCGGCTTCTGGTTTGTCGACCGTCTGGCCGACACGCTGAAAGTCAGCCTTGCCCCGCAGGCCAAGTTCTACGGCAAGGCGGCGCGCGCCGGCGACCTCTGGCTGCTGCAGCCAAGCACGTTCATGAACCGCTCCGGGCAGGCCGTCGCCGCCCTCGCAAACTTCTACAAGATTTCACCGGCCGAGATTCTCGTCATTCACGACGAACTCGACCTGCCGCCGGGCGGCATCCGCCTGAAGCAAGGCGGTGGCAACGGCGGCCACAACGGCCTGAAGGACATCCAGGCCAAGCTCGGCACGCCGGATTTCTGGCGCCTGCGCCTTGGCATCGGCCATCCGCGCACACTCGGCCTGTCCCAGCAGGTTGCTGATTTCGTCCTGCATCAGCCGCGCAAGGAAGAATTGCCGGATATCGAGCAGGCCCTCCATCGCTGCCACCTCGCGTGGCCCCGTATCGCCGCCGGGGATTACGCCGGCGCCCAGCAGCAGTTGCACGGCAAAGCCGTCTGAACTGCGTGATCCCTGACTTCCCGAAGGAAAAAACATGTCTTTGAAATGCGGTATCGTCGGCCTGCCCAACGTCGGCAAATCCACCCTCTTCAACGCGCTGACCAAGGCCGGCATCGAAGCGGCCAACTACCCGTTCTGTACCATCGAGCCGAACGTCGGCATCGTTGAAGTGCCGGATCCGCGCCTCGCCCAGCTCTCCGAGATCGTCAAGCCGCAGAAAATCCAGCCGGCCATCGTCGAATTCGTCGACATCGCCGGCCTGGTCGCCGGCGCCTCCAAGGGCGAAGGCCTGGGCAACCAGTTCCTGGCCAACATCCGCGAGACCGATGCCATCGTGCACGTCGTGCGCTGCTTCGACGATCCGAACGTGATCCACGTTTCCGGCAGCGTCGATCCGATCCGCGACATCGAAGTGATCGACACGGAATTGGCCCTCGCCGACATGTCGACCGTCGAGAAGGCCCTCAATCGCTACAAGCGCCCCGCCAACTCGGGCGACAAGGAAGCCAAGATCCTGGTCGCCGTGCTGGAAAAGTGCTTCGCCCAGCTCGACCAGGGCAAGGCCGTGCGCGCCCTCGATCTCTCCAAGGAAGAATGGAACAGCCTCAAGCCCTTCTGCCTGATCACCGCCAAGCCGGTGCTCTACGCAGCCAACGTGGCCGAGGATGGTTTCACCGACAACCCGCTGCTCGCCAAGGTTGAAGCCCACGCCGCCGCCGAAGGGTCGCAGGTCGTCGCCCTGTGCGCCTCGATCGAAGCCGAGATCGCCGACCTGGACGACGCCGACAAGGCCGAATTCCTGGAATCCATGGGCCTGCACGAAGCCGGTCTCGACCGACTGATCCGCGCCGGCTACAAGCTCCTCGGCCTGCAGACCTACTTCACGGCCGGAGTCAAGGAAGTGCGCGCCTGGACCATCCACGCCGGCGACACCGCCCCGCAAGCGGCGGGCGTCATCCACACTGACTTCGAACGCGGCTTCATCCGCGCCCAGACCATCGCCTTCGACGATTTCATCCAGTACAAGGGCGAATCCGGCGCCAAGGAAGCCGGCAAGATGCGCGCCGAAGGCAAGGAATACATCGTCAAGGATGGCGACGTGCTGAACTTCCTGTTCAACGTCTAAGCCGCCTGCCGATCCCGGCAGACTTGGCCGGATGACAAAAACCCCGTCACGCTCAGCGATGACGGGGTTTTTTATATCCTTTTTAGGCATGCCGCCCCAGGACGGGCCAGCCGCTGAGGCAAATCCCGGAGACCCCGCGCAGCGATACCGCTGACGACAATCAAGCCATGCCGTAACGGCGCGCCGCATCCACCGCCAGGCCCGCGCCAATGCTCCCGAACAGGTCTCCCTCGACCACCTTGGCCTGGGGAAACAAGGCCGCGATACGCCGACGCAGCAAAGGAATTCCGCTGGATCCCCCGGTGAAGAAGACAGTGTCGATACCGGAAGCCGTCACGCCCGCCTCCGGCAGCAACCGAGCCACCGCGCCCTCGATTTTTTCAACCAGGGCCTGCGCGGCCACATCAAACTGGCTGCGCGTGATCAGCGCCTGCTGGCCCGGCGAAAATCGCGCCAATGAAAGCTCGGCGGTTTCCTGATTGGAAAGGGCAATTTTGACGCCTTCAACCTGATGCGCCAGCCAATGTCCGGCCCGGTCCCGGATCAAGGCCAGGAGGCGCTCCATGCGCTCGGGCACCGTGCTTTCAAGACAGAGGCGCTGCTGTTCGGCCCAGACCTGGCGGGTGTAGGCAAAGTTGATGGTGTGCCAGGTGGCCAGATTGAAATAAATGCTGGACGGCATTTCCCGACCACTCTTCAAGGGGCTGCGATGTCCCAACAGGGGCATCGCCTCGGCCAAGCTCAACTGTTTGTCGAAGTCGGTGCCGCCGATGTGGATACCGTCATTGGCCAGCACATCGCTCCAGCGATCCGCCGCCCGGGCGCGCTCCGGGGAAAGCCGCACAATCGAGAAATCCGATGTCCCGCCGCCGATATCCGCCACCAGCACCACTTCTTCCCGGGCCAGACTGGTTTCGTAATGAAAGGCCGCGGCAATCGGCTCATACTGGAAGCTGACCTCCTTGAAGCCCACCGCACATGCGATCTCACCCAGCGTGGTTTCAGCCAGGCGGTCCGCAACGGTATCGTCATCCACGAAATGCACCGGCCGCCCGAAAACGGACTGATCGAACGCACGCCCGGCGTGTGCCTCCGCCCGTTCCTTGAGCGTCCCGATGAACTGCGTCAGCAGGTCACGAAACCGGATGGCCCGGCCCTGAACTTCGGTTACCCCGTCAATCAGGCCACTGCCCAACAGGCTCTTCAGGGAGCGCATCAAACGCCCCTCATAGCCGTCGAGATAGTCCTGAAGCCCAGCCCGGCCAAAGCGGACCACATCCTCCTCGGCATTGAAGAAGACGACCGAGGGCAAGGTGGGCTTATCCTCTTCGAGCGGAAGCAGCGTGGTGTGCTGCGGCCTCAGCCAGCCAACGGTTGAGTTGGAGGTACCGAAGTCGATGCCGCAGGCGTGGGCGGAAACAGGTGAAACCATGGGGGTGCTTTTCGAAAGGGGCAGCGATGCTACTGCGCCCCTCGCCGCATGTCCAGAGACCTCGGCCTGAAGCGCGACTGACGGACAGCGCCCGGTCAGCGAATGACCTTGCGCCACTCCTGCTCGAAGTAACGCACCAACACCTGATTGTTCAGACGATTGACCTCAACCGGCACCCGCCCCATGTCAGCCGGAAAACGGAAGAGATCGGCCTGGGTTTCCGGGGTCAAAAAGCGGGTTTTTTCCGGGTCGACCGTCGCCGGCGCAAACTCACTCCGTCCGGCGAGGATGTAACCCCACTCACCGAACGAGGGCACCATGGCGTGATAGGGCGCCGTTTTCAGCCCCACCTCCTCCAGCGTCGCCACCACGCACCAGAACGATTGGCGGGCATAAAAAGGCGAGGTCGCCTGCACCACGAGGCGCCCATGCGCAGACAAGCGCTTTTCCAGCAGGCGATAAAACGCCGCCGTGTAGAGTTTGCCCAGCGCGAAATTATTGGGGTCGGGAAAATCCACCACGATGAAGTCATAGTGCGCGCGATCCCCCTCCAGCCATTGCGCGGCATCGGCATTGATGACCTGAACGCGGGGGTCGCTCAAGGCACCGTGATTCAGCGCCACCAGCGCCGGTGCCGTGGCAAACAGCCGGGTCATGGCCGCATCGAGGTCGACCAGGGCCACGGACTCGATCTTCGGGTACTTCAGGATTTCCCGCACCGCCAGCCCATCGCCACCGCCCAGCACCAGCACGCGCCGCGCCCCGGGCAGGCTCGACAGGCCGGGATGGACCAGCGCTTCGTGGTAGCGGTATTCATCGTGCGAAGAAAACTGCAGGTTGCCATTCAGGAAGAGACGCAGATCGTCCCGCCAGCGCGTCACCACGATGCGCTGATAGGGGGTGCTTTCGGCATGGATGATCTCATCCGCGTAGACATGCTGCTCGGCCAGGTCGGTCAGCTGCCCGGCCCCGACAAAGCCGGCCACCAAGAGCGCCATCGCGCCGCCCGCCTGAATCCGCAACAGATGCCGTCCCGGCAATTGAGCCCGGAACAGATGCAGGGCCCAGAAGGCCACGGCGACATTGAGCAGCCCGAACAACAAGGCGGTCCGCATCATCCCCAGATGCGGCGCAAGCACCAGCGGAAAGAGGACGGACACGGCGAGCGCCCCGAGGTAATCGAAGGTCAGCACCTGCGACACCAGATCCTTGAACGCCAGGTCGCGCTTCAGGATGCGCATGACCAGCGGAATTTCCAGGCCAACCAGGACGCCCACCCCGAACACGGCGAGGTAGAGCAGCAATTTGAAGGCGCCGCCCAGGTAGGTGAAGATCAGAAAGAGGCCGACCGCCGAAAAGCCCCCCAGCACCCCAACCAGCAGTTCGATGCGAATGAAGGTGACCACCAGATCACGCGTCACGTACTTCGAGAGCCAGGAACCCACCCCCATGGCAAACAGGTAACAGCCGATCACCGTTGAGAACTGCATGACCGAGTCGCCCAGGAGGTAGGACGACAGGGCGCCCGCCACCAGTTCGTAGGCGAGACCGCAGGAGGCAATGACAAAGACGGAAAGCAGGAGGGCGTGTTGCATGGAACGCGATGCTACCGGGATTCCGGCCCCTTGGCGCGCCTTCCGGCGCAGGGCGGCATGAAAATTATCCCGCTAAGCCCCTGTTTCTGCGAAAATAGCTGCCCCCTGTTTTTTGCAGCTTATCCCTATGCCGCCCAATCCCGCCATTGCCTCCACCGCCGACATCGTTGCAGAACTGAAAGCGGGCCGCATGGTCATCCTGGTCGATGAAGAAGACCGGGAAAATGAAGGCGACCTCGTCATGGCCGCCGAGTTCATCACGCCGGAAGCGATCAATTTCATGGCCAAGTATGGCCGTGGCCTGATCTGTCTGACCCTGACCGAGGCACGCTGCAAGAAGCTGGGCCTGACCCAGATGGCCCGCAACAACGGCACCGTTTATGGCACCGCCTTCACCGTCTCGATCGAGGCGGCCGAAGGCGTCACCACGGGCATCTCCGCCGCCGACCGCGCCCGCACCATCCAGGTCGCCACCGCCAAGGACGCCGTGGCCGACGACATCGTTCAGCCGGGTCACGTTTTCCCGATCATGGCCCGCCCGGGCGGCGTGCTGGTCCGTGCCGGCCACACCGAAGCCGGCTGCGACCTCGCCGCCATGGCCGGTCTGGAGCCGGCCTCCGTGATCTGCGAAATCATGAACGACGACGGCACGATGGCCCGCCTGCCGGAACTGCTCGAATTCGCCAAGACGCACGGCCTGAAGATCGGCACCATCGCGGACCTGATTCACTATCGCGCCTCCTCCGAAACCCTGGTCGAGCGCGTGCACAGCAAGCCGGTCACCACGGCCCACGGTGAATTCACCCTGCACGCCTACGTTGACCGTAGCGGCGGCGCCACCCATCTGGCGCTGGTCAAGGGCGACATCCCGGCCTCCGGCGAAACCCTGGTTCGCGTACACGAACCGCTGTCCGTGCTCGACTTCCTCGACCCGGCCGGCAAACGCCAATCCTTCACGCTCGACGAAGCCCAGGCCGCACTGGCCAAGGCGGGGCACGGCGTGATCGTGCTCATGCACCGCCCGGAAGACGGCGAGGCCCTGCTTGCCCGCCTGGCCGGCGACAAGCCGAAGACCCAGCCAAAATGGGACCCGCGCACCTATGGCATCGGTGCGCAGATCCTGCGCGACCTCGGCGTCACCAAAATGCGCCTGCTCTCCAGCCCGCGCAAAATGCCTTCCATGACCGGTTTTGACCTCGAAGTCACCGGTTTCGTCTCTTCTCTCGCGGAGCTTTAACCCATGTCCCGCTTCGACAATATTTTCGAATACGACAACAACCTCGACGGTCGCGGCCTCAAGGTCGGCATCGTCATGAGCCGCTTCAACCTGCCGGTCTGCGAAGGCCTGCTCTCCGCCTGCGTGGCCGAACTCAAGCGTCTCGGCGTGGCCGATGACGACATGCGCATCGCCAACGTACCGGGCGCCCTGGAAATCCCGCTCGTACTGCAGAGCATGGCCCAGAGCGGCCGTTACGACGCACTGGTCGCCCTCGGCGCCGTCATCCGTGGCGACACCTATCACTTCGAAGTGGTCTCCAACGATGCTTGCCGCGCCATCATGGAAGTGCAACTGCACACCGGCATCCCCATCGCCAACGGCCTCCTGACCTGCGATACCGACGAACAGGCCGAAGTCCGCATGCAGCCCAAGGGCAGCGATTGCGCCCAGGCCGCCATCGAAATGGCCAATTTGAAGAAAGCCCTCGCCCAATGAGCGATCAAGACAACAGCCAGAAGGCCCCGCCGAAATCCGCCCGCCGCCGCGCCCGCGAATTCGTTCTGCAGGGTCTCTACCAGTGGCGCGTCGGCGGTGCCGACGAAGCCGCCATCGAGGCTTACGCCCCGGAAATGGAGGGCTTCGCCAAGGCCGACCGCGAGTTCTTCGTCGGCACGCTGCGCGGCGTCATCAAGCAGCATGCGGCACTGATCGAGACGATCAGCGCCCACATCGACCGCAGCTTCGACGACCTGTCGCCGATCGAATCCTGCGTCCTGATGATGGGCAGCTACGAGATGCAGAACCATCCCGACACGCCCTACCGCGTCATCATCAACGAAGCCATCGAACTGACCAAGGCATTCGGTGGCACGGATGGTCACAAGTATGTAAACGGCGTGCTCGACAAGGTGGCCGGCCAACTGCGCCCGACCGAAGTTGCCGCCCGCAAGCAGCAGAAGCAGTAACGCCCGTGCCCGGCGAATTCACGCTGATCGACCGCTACTTTGCCCGCCCGACGCCCTCTGCGGTGCTCGGTCCGGGTGACGACTGCGCGCTCGTTCAGCCGACACCGGGCAAGCAACTGGCCGTCACGACCGACATGCTGGTCGCCGGCACCCACTTCTTCCCCGACACCGACCCGGAACGCCTGGGCTGGAAGGCCCTCGCCGTCAATCTCTCCGATCTTGCCGCGATGGGCGCCACGCCGCGCTGGGTGACGCTGGCCGGGGCCTTGCCGACGGTCGACGAAGCCTGGCTGGCCAAATTCGCCACCGGTTTCTTTGCCTGCGCCGAACGTTTTGGTGTCGACGTGATCGGCGGGGACACCACGCGTGGCCCGCTCAATCTCTGCATCACCGCGATGGGGGAAGTCGCCCCCGGACAAGCCCTGACCCGCAGCGGCGCCCAGACGGGCGACCTGATCTGGGTCTCCGGTCGCCCCGGCCTCGCGGCTCTGGGCCTCGCCCACCTGCAAGGCCGCGTTGCCCTGCCCGAACCCTGGCCGCGCCTCTGCGTGACCCAGCTGGAAAAGCCTCAACCGCGCGTCGCCCTCGGCCAGGCGCTGGTCGGCCTTGCCAGCGCCGCGATCGACGTTTCCGACGGTCTACTGGCCGATCTCGGTCATATTGCCGAGCGCTCCGGCTGCGCCGCAGCGGTGCGTCTGGTTCAGCTTCCGCATCTGCCCAAGGGGGCCGAATACAACGCAGACCTGCGCCGCATCGCGCTCGAATGCCAACTGGCGGGCGGCGACGATTACGAACTCTGCTTCACCGCCCCCGGCAGCGCCACGCAAGCCATCGGCCAACTGGCGGCCAGGCTCGATCTGCCGCTCTGGTGCATTGGTGAAATGCACGCAGGCGAAGCAGGCAACGTCACCGTTTTCGACCCGGACGGCAAGCCGGTCAGCTTCGAACAAACCGGTTACGATCACTTCGCCCATGGCTGAGCGCCCCACCCTGCGCTTCCTGCTCGCCCACCCGGCCCATTTTTTCGCCCTGGGTTGCGGCAGCGGCCTTGCCCCCAAAGCCCCCGGCACCTTTGGCACCCTGTTCGGCTGGGGGAGCTTCCTGCTCATTCAGCCGCTCTTTTCCGATCTCTATCTGCTGACCCTGATCGCCATCGCCTACCTGTGGGGCATCTGGTTCATCGACAAAACCGGCCAGGCGCTGGGCGACCCCGACCACGGCAGCATCGTCTGGGACGAAATCGTACCGTTCTGGCTCGTCCTGCTCATGACCCCAAGCGGTTTCCTTTGGCAGCTCACGGCCTTTGCCTTCTTCCGCTTCTTCGACATCACCAAGCCGCAACCGGCCCGCTACTTTGATGACAATGTGAAGAACGGCTTTGGCGTGATGGCCGATGACCTGATCGCTGCCGGCTACACCCTCCTCGCCCTTGCACTCTTGAAAACGGCGATTTCCTGACGGTCGACCGTCGGAAAACCCAGGGTTTTCCCCTGCCCATATTGGTACTACTTTCGCAATAATCGCAACACATTCTCGCTATAATCGGCGCACGTTTTCCGATATTCAGAACATGTTTCGCCGCCACCCCATCCCCCTCCTGATCCTGAGTTGCTTCCTGCCTGCTGCACACGCAGATGATGAGGCGCTGTATTTTGGCGAGTTGCCTGTCGTTGCCTCCGTCTCGCGCTTGCCGCAGAAAATCTCCGAGACGCCAGCCAGCGTCACGGTCATCGACCAGGACATGATCCGCGCCTCCGGCGCACGCACCGTCGAAGACTTGCTGCGTCTGGTACCGGGCTTCCAGGTCACCAGCCACAACCAGGACCCGGCACTGGTGACCTACCATGGCCTGAGCACCGGGATTAACAGCACCACCACGACCGACGAATTCAGTTCGCGCGTACAAGTGCTGATTGATGGCCGTTCGCAGTTTTCCCCGCTGTTCAAGTCCGGCGTGAACTGGAATCTGTTGCCGGTCGCCCTTGAAAATATCGAGCGCATTGAGGTGACCCGCGGTTCGAACACCGTTTCATACGGCTCCAATGCCGTCATGGGCGTGATCAACATCATCACCATCGATTCGGCGCAAGCCCGGGGCTGGATGGTCTCGGCCAATCACGGCAACAACCAGATCAGCGACCAAACCCTCCGCTGGGGCGGCGGTACCGATAACGCCGACATCCGTTTTACCGCCAAGGAATTCCAGGATGGCGGCTTCCGCCGTGCCTACTACAGTACCTGGTATGACGCCCCGGACACGCGCCGCAGCGGACTCCTCGACTTGCGCGCCGATCTCCGTCTCAGCAATCGGGACGAGTTACAAATTACGCTGAGCCAGGCGGACGACGTCTCCGAATACGGCCGCCCAGACCGCACCACCCCACCGCGCGACCCCTTGCGCGAGATGCACTCCCGCTCCAGATCGCTGGGCCTGCATTGGCGCCGTATCCTCTCCGCCACGGAGGAAATCGGCCTGCGCTACGCCTACACGGATGACTGGGCCTCAATGCCGTATCAGTGGCAATACAGCTTTCAACCCACCGGCGCCCCGTCCAGCGTGACCGGACTTGCCTCCGTCGATAGCGGCGGCCGCTCCCGAGTGCACGAACTCGAATTCGAACATCGCCTGAGCCCGACCGCGGAAACACGCGTCATCTGGGGGAGCACGGCAAAAGCCATTGCCCTGCGCTCTCCCGCCCAGTTCACTGACAACGACATCAAGACCCGAAACAGCATTCGCCTGTTCGGCAATCTGGAATACAAGCCCCATCGTGACTGGCTGTTCAACCTGGGCGCCAGCGTTGAGCGCGACAGTGCCACCGAAACTTTTTTCGACCCGCGCGCCAGCGTCAGCTATCACGTCACCCCTGAACATACCTTGCGCCTGATCGCCGCCCGCGCACATCGTACCCCCAGTCTTTACGAAGCTATGGGGCTGACACAACGCTGGGTGACCTACAACGGCAGTCCGGTCAAGGATGTCACCTATTACGCGCAAGGCGTTCAACCTGAAACAATCGACTCGTTTGAAATCGGCTATCTCGGGGAATTCAAGTCGCTGCGCGCCACGCTGGATATTCGACTGTTCCGGGAACACATTCCCAACCGGATCCAGATCGTTCCCCTTCCACTCCCGCTTGCCATGGAGGACGGCACGGACAAACTGGCCGCCCCGACTGCCACCCAACCCCTGATTTATCCTTACGGGCGGGCCGACGGCGCAATCAACCTCGAAAATGTACGGATTCACGGGTACGAACACCAACTGCGCTGGCAACCCTTCGAAGGCACCCGCCTGATTTACAGCGGCGCACTGATCTCGATTGATGCCACCCTGAACGACCCCTACGCCGTCGCCGACAGTTTCCCCAATGCCCAGGGGGAAGGCGACAACGTTGGAAAAATTTCCCGTCAGACACGCGCCTCAGCCCCGGTACATTCGCACTCAGTCATGCTGATCCAGCGCCTGCCCTATGGCGTACAAGGCTCGGTGATGTATTTCTACAACGACAGCATGCGCTGGCGTCGCAATGGCGGCCCCATCCAGAACAGCAAGCGCGTTGATTGGCGCCTGGCCAAAGCCTTCAACTGGGGCGGCGTCCGCAATGAGGTGGCGTACACCATGCAAATGGCAAACGCTCCCCAAGAAGGCCGGTTTGCGAACGACAACCAGATCGCGCGCATCGCAACCCGCCAGCAATGGCTGAGTTGGCGTACCGACTTCTGATGACGATCCACCGGCATCGTGATGCCGGCGGACTCAAATCAAGGCTGCTTAACGGACTTTGAAAGTCTGGCTGACGACCGAAGCCTCTTGCGTGATACGCGCTGCGTAACGGCGAGCCGTAGACGAAGCTTCGCACAACTGACGTGTGGCCTGTGCATAGGCATGCAAGGCATCTGAAAAGCGCCGCAAGGCATCCGGAATATTGGAGGAACGGGCCGACATGATGCATCTCCTGAGAGAATCAGAAACAATCATTTTCGGCAGACATTGTTTCACAGGCGTGTCAGCCTAACCATACGACATTGGTCATAGCGACACACTGCCGACACATCCGCATCATCTCGTCATAAAAAAGCCCCGTCACAGGACGGGGCTTTGGCATTCTGGCGCGCCTGACACGATTCGAACGTGCGACCACTGCCTTCGGAGGGCAATACTCTATCCAACTGAGCTACAGGCGCGTAGGGGGCGAATTCTACCGCGTCGCGGCGTGGCTCGTCCAATGCCTTTTAGCCCGTCAGATCAGTTCAGTCGAAGAAGGTCGCCGCCGCTTCGAAGCGTTGGGCGTAGTAACGATCCGTGAGCCGATCAATCCGCACCTTGCCGTTGGTGGCCGGCGCGTGCACAAAGCGCTCCTCACCGATATACACCCCAACATGTGAATAGGCCCGGTTGCGCGTGTTGAAAAAGACCAGATCGCCGGGCCGGAGAGACTGACGTTCGATATTCCGGGCACGCCGAGCCAGATCAGCGGCACTGCCAGCCAGTTGCATGCCCAGCGCCTCGCGGTAGATATAGCTGACCATCCCGCTGCAATCGAGGCCTGCCTCCGGATTTTTCCCGCCAAAGCGGTAACCCGTATCGATCAAACCGAGGGCGTAGAGCACCACCTCACTCCCGCGCGCAGGCTGCGCCGCAACAGGGGGCTGCGTTATAGTCGCAGTCGTCCCCGGCCTGGGGGCAGGACCGCTACACGCCGCCAGTACGGCCATACTCAACACGGAAAAAACGAAACGTCGCACGGCAAACCTGAAGTTGTTTCTTGAAGTTAACCGTAACTTACCGTTTTCTCAGGATTTTTCAACATCATCATGGCTAAATTTTTACTCGCAGCCGCGCTGATTCTGCTGGCCTGGATGGGATTGCGCCGCTGGCAGGGAAGACATCGCGCCAGCTATATCGACCGCTATCCCTTTCAAAAGCACCTGGATGCCCGCCTGGCTGCCCGCCATCCAGAACTCACCAGCGAGGAAAGGCAAGCCGTCTTTGCCGGCCTGCTTGACTACTTTCATCTCTGCCGCAGCGCGGGACGACGGCAGGTGGCCATGCCCTCCCAAGCCGTCGATGACGCCTGGCACGAATTCATCCTGTTCACGCGCCGCTACCAGGCTTTCTGCCAAGGGGCATTTGGCCGCTTTTTGCACCACACGCCGGCCGAGGCCATGCGCAGTCCCGGCGAGGCCCAGGAGGGTATTCGCCGGGCATGGCGCCTGGCCTGCCAACGCGAAGGGATCGATCCGAAAGCCCCCGACCGGCTGCCCCGCCTGTTTGCACTCGACGCCCAACTGGGCATTGCCGGCGGCTTTGTCTATCACCTGAACTGCATGACGGGCAAAGGCAACACGCCGGATGGCTATTGCGCCAGCCACATTGGATGCGGCGGCGGTAGCGGATGCAGCAGTGACGGCGGGGACAGCAGCGGTTGTAGCGGAGGTTGCGGCGGCGGCGATTAGACCGCCCTCTCTTGGGGAGCCCCGTGCCGCGCGCAGCCCGCACGGCATGCGATGCTTACTTGTGATAGCTCCGGCTGCTGCCAGAATGACCGCGGCCGCTATCGGCATGGTCGTCGAAGAGGTTCCAGCCTTGATATTGCGCGTAGGCAAAGAGCACGAGCGCCAGGAGACTGGCGAAGCGGGCAATACGGATATACATCAGTCGTCGTCTCCCTCATCGGCATCGGCCGGCGGATGATCGCTTTCCAGCCAGCGGCGGGTCTCGAAGGCGGCAGCACGCGCATAGGCAAAACCGGGCCAGAGCAAGACGAACAGCGCCAGCATGACCCAGTTGGACCAGCCGACACCGCCACCGAGCACTTCTAGGCGGGCATTCACGGGTTCCGGCTTCTCGGGCGCGATCTCGGGTTCAATGGCCAGGTAATAGGTACCGGCCGGAATGCGCTGAAAGACCACCTCGTCGGACGCACTGCCTTCGGTCCAATGCCCGTCATCCCAGCCTTGATAAAAGCTGAGTTCACGCGTCACCGGCCAGGCCTCGCCGGAGGTTTTATTCACCAGGACCAGATCGAGACTCATCCAATTGTTGTTCAAGGAAGTCCGGTTCCGCACCCGGAGGGTCTTCTCCATTTTGGGGAGCACAAATTCACGGCTGGTCGTTTCACCCTGCGCGGGCATGAAGTCAAAATCCTGACGCAGCCATAAGCGCTCCCCGAAGGTCAGCAAAAACACGGCTTGGAGCAGGATGGCTGCCAACACCAGCTTCCAGGCGGTCGACCATGTCCGGTTACGCGTTTCCAGCCAGGGATTGGGCTGGCAGGCGTGAATCCCGACCGGCTCGGGCAAGGCAGCCTTGAGCGCAAACATCTCCGCGACGTGCTGCGGCGTCAGATAACTCGCCACGCTCCAGGTCAGATCTTTGTCGCTGCGTTCGCAGGAAAGCATGCGGGGCGGCGCCACGTAATCGATGACGCCGCTCCGTTCGCCCCGCTGGACGCGCCACGGAAATTCGCCGGCAACCTGAATGACCTCCACCTCTTGCGTGGTCTGGAAATGCCGGAAAATCTCGCCCTCGTAACGGACATTCCCCAGTTCCACGGGCAGCGTGGGCAAGGTCCGGGCCAGGCTCCAGTGACCGTCATATTCGATCAGCCAGCGATACTGCCCCGTCGCATCCACCAGAAGATATTCACGCCAATCGTAGGCGCGCCCCGCCACCCGGCACTGGCGGACGAGAAAACCGATCACTTCAAGCGCCGCGCCATCCAGTTGTCCTTTTGCCCCCAGAGGCAACTGCGGCGTGTAACGCTCGGCCTCGGGCTTGAGCGCTTTTGAGAGCAGGGCCTGCGTCTTGCTGTTGAGATCGATCACCGCCCCGCAACTGATGCACCCCGCTGCCACACTGTCCATCGATTTGGCCTGCATCGGCGCGCCACAGGCGGGGCAATGAAAACTGCGCACCGGGACCACGTTTTCCGGCAAGGGCATGCCCTCGCGCAAGCGCGTCCAGGCCAGCTGATCGAAAACAACCGGCTCGCCCAGAAAAAGCAGCGGCGGCGTTTCCGAATAATCCAGGGTGGCGAAATGCCGGGTATTTTTCAGGTCGACCGCCGGAACCGGGTACCCGCCCCCCACCTTGAAAGGCAACTCCCCCTCGCCGGCGACGCAGGACGCCGTTTCAAGATTGGTCACCGTCCAGGCCTGGCCGGCCAATTGCAGGCGCTGCCCGGCGCTCAAGCCCTCGAATGGGGGAAGCGGCTCCTGAACGGGCTGCACCGATGTGAGCACATACTCACCGCCAGCCTCAGACAACCAAGCGGTATGCTGATCTGCAAAAAGCAGATACCACTCATTCCAGAGGCCTTGACTGTAACGCAGTTGAATTCGCCCGATCAGGGTAAAAGGCACATCGCGATAACGCCCCTCACTCCCCAACTGCAACGGCGATCGATCTTCGGCCAAGGCCGCCATCTTGCCGATATCCTCGACCGCCGCATCCTGACGCAACAAGGTGCTCTGGCAGTATTCGCAGACAGCCAGAATGGAGGCGGCCGATCGAAAAACGACCGGCGCCCCACAGGCAGGACAGGTGGCGTTCAGCGGCACGATCCGACGGTCAACTCAGTTTCTTGAGCAATTCTGCCTTCTTCGCATCGAACTCGGCCTGGGTCAGGATGCCTTTTTCGACCAGGGCATGGAGTTTCTCCAGCGTGGCGACCACGTCATCCGCCGACACGGCCTGCGCCGGCGCCATGGCCCCGGCCATCGATTGGCCGACCGCCTGGCCAAAGCCCACGCCCGCGCCCAGCCCGACGCCCACTGCAGCCAGGCCACCTTCATTCTTGGCGGCATCGGGGATGCTGTTGGCCACCTGATACTGGGTATACCGCTGCAGATCACCGATCATGTTGATGCCGATCTTCTGATCGAGCACCTTCTGCAACTCTTCCGGCAGGGAAATGCTCTGGACGACCAGCGAATCCAGCGCAAGGCCGAATTCGGCAAACATCGCAGCGGCTTTGCCCTGCATGGCCCGGCCAAACTCATCGAGATTGGCCGCCATGTCGATGAAGGGGATGCCGGATTCAGCAAAAAGATCCGACAGGCCGGCGATCAGGGTATTACGCAACTGCCCTTCGAGATCGCCCCGCGGATAGCTGTCACGCGTGCCGGACACTTTCTGATAGAACACTTTGGGGTCGACCAGATGGTAGGTATAGATCCCAAAGGCGCGCAGGCGCACCATGCCAAATTCTTTGTCGCGAATGGTCACGGGGGTAGGCGTTCCCCACTTCTGATCCAGTTGCCCGCGTGTCGAGAAGAAATACACGTCGCTCTTGAAGGGCGACTCAAACAATTTGTCCCAGTGCTGCAGGTTGGTCAGCACCGGCAGCGTCTGCGTATTCAGGGTGTAACGCCCCGGCCCGAAGACGTCGGCAATCTTCCCCTCATTGACGAACATCGCCATTTGCGAGTCCCGCACGGTCAGGCTGGCGCCGTTCTGGATTTCCATATCCTGCATCGGGAATCGCCAGGCCAATGTGCCGTCGTCAGACTCGGTCCATTGCAGGACATCGATAAACTGCTTTTTCAGGAAATCCATCAGTGCCATGCGAGGCTCCTTTCGGGGTCAGATGATGCAACCGGCGTTGAGAATCCCCACGCCAATCGAAAGCGATGCCAGAAAAATCCCGGAGGCAATCCGCCCCTGGGCAATATTCTGATTGATCCCCGGCAGCGCCAGACGCGCGGCCGTGAAGGTCAGCAACTGAACCAGGCCGGCCACCACGGCCCAGCCCACCATACTGTAGAGGTTGTGACTCACCGCGACCGAAACCGCAATCGGCAAGGCAAAGCCGATCACTGCACCGCCCAGGCTGGTGGCAGCCGCCTCATTGCCGGCGCGGATCAGGGCAATTTCACTGTATGGCGTGATGTAGATATAAAGCACCACAAACACCAGCAGCAGCAGGGCAGCCGTGGCAAAGAAACCGGCGAAGGCAGGCAAGCTGTTCAGAACAGGATCAAACATTGCATTCCCTTCGCATAGTATCGTCGAAGCGGCATTGTCACCGCTCACCGCACGGGAATCAAGCCAGACGGGCGTTGAACCACTCGATGAAGGCGGGCAGGGGCAAAGGCTTGGCGTAGTGGTAACCCTGGGCCAGGGTGCACCCCAGCGCCCACAACTGGTCGCGCTGCGCCACGGTTTCCACCCCCTCCGCCAGCGGGGTCATGTCCAGATCGCGTGTCAGGTCGATGATGGTGCGCACCAGACGCAAGCTGTCGATCGACTCCCCCATGGCAACGACAAAGGCACGATCAATCTTGATTTCGTTGAGCGGCAGCGACACCAGATAGCTGAGCGATGAATACCCGGTCCCGAAATCGTCCAGGGCCAAACGGAAGCCCAGGGCGCGCAGACGATGCATGATGCTGAGACAACGATTCCGGTCCGTCAGCATGGCCGATTCCGTGATTTCCAGCGTGAATCGCTCCGGCGGGATATGCCAGGTTTCGATCCGCTGGGCCAGCAGTTCGGGCAGATCCTCATCCAGCATGTCGGCGGCGGTCAGGTTCAAGGACAAGGAAATATCGATCCCGGCTGCTGACAAATCCGCAGCGATGCGCATGGCATTGCGCACCAACCAGTCGGTCAACTGCATGCGCCAGCCGTTTTCCTCGATCAACTCCATCACCAAAGGCGGCGGCACCCATTCACCATTCTCGCGCTGCCAGCGCAACAACAACTCGGCACCCGTGCAGGCCTTGGTTTCAATATCCACCTGCGGCTGAAGATAGAGTTCCAGCGTCTCATGCTGCAGGGCCTTGCGCAGTTCTTCGGCCATGCGGAAGCGTTTTTGCCAGTCCTGGCTCAAACCATCCTCAAACCAGCCAAAACTCTGTCCGGAAGTCCCCAGGTTCCAGCGCGCCAGACGCGCCGCATGGACCACCGCATCGGCAGTGGCCCCGTGATCCGGCATCATCGCGGCACCAATGGCCACATCCATCATCAGCGCCCGGCCGCTCAGCAAACGCAAAGGCTCGGCAAACAGGCGCTGCAAATGTGCCGCAGCAAGCGAGGGTTGGGCCATCGAGCGAATGCCGGGCATAACCAGCAGCCACTCCCCTTCCCGACCAGCAAAGACCCGATCCTGCGCATGCAGGACGCCTTGCAGACGCTGCGCGAGCATGCTCGGCAAGCCTTGGAGATCGCTGGCAGAGAGATGAACGAAGGAATTTCGGTTCACCAGGGACAGCGACAGGACAGCCACCTGTGCATGATCCGTGCGCAAATCATGGAGCGTACGCAGGGCGGTCAACTCGCCCTGAACCCCCATTTCCGCATCGCGCAACTGTTCGCCGAGTTCGATTGCGCAGCTGATGGAGGCAGTAATGGCTCGGCGCAAGCTCGAGTACAACTCCAGATTCAGGCGGCCAACCTGCGGCCGATCACCCAGAATATCCGCTTCACAGCGCTCCGCCGCCCGGAAGAAAAAGCGAAAGATTTCGCCGAGTGACACACCGCTCCCGTAGAGCTCATGCCAGGTCTGCATCCAGCGGCGCTGCCAGTCCGTGTCTGCCAGCATGACCGGCATATCGCAGCAAATGGCCACGAAGGCCTCTTCGGCCGCTCCGCCCGGCACCACGCGCGCTTCTTCGATAACGGCATGACGCCAGATATCGGACACCGCCTTGAGCGAATACAAACGCGACTCGCTCAGGCCATAGGCCTCGAAGTCGATGAATCCTGATTCGCCGTCAGCCAACATAATAGTCATTATCCGACAAGCCGTAGGCATCCAGAGGCAAGGCGCGCAGCACCCGCAAGGACTGGTTTTGCTCTTCCCGCAGATCCAGTACCCGATAGCCCTTGACCTGATTTTTCTCGGCATCCAGCATGATCAGGATACGCGGCCGCGAACGCTGCACACGATTTTGCTGGATGACCACCCCAACCTCGCCATTGCTCAGTTCCACCAGCGTCCCGATCGGGTAGAGCCCGACGCACTGAACAAACTGCTCCATCAATACGGGATTGAATTTCTTGTCACGCAATTGATAAAGCTCTTCCAGCGCTTCCTGGTGGCTGAGCGCATCCCGATAGGGCTTCTTCTTGAGCATGGCACAGAAAGAATCGCACAGACCGGCCATCTCGCCGCCCAGACCAATCTGATCGAGGCGCAGCCGGCGCGGATAGCCGGAGCCATCCCAGCGCTCGTGATGGCGCGACACGATGACCATCACCTCCGGCGGCAAGCCCCGCTGGGCATAGAGAATTTCCAGCGTACTGGCGACATGGGACTCCACCAGGGCGCGCTCCGCCGCCGTCAGCGAAGCCTGCTTGTTCAGCAACTCGTTCGGTAGATGCACCTTGCCCAGATCCTGCAGCAAACCGGCCAGTCCCAGTTCAAGCAAGCGATGGCCGCGCCAGCCGATGTGTGTGCCCAGCAGGAGCATGTAAACCGACACATCCATCGAGTGGTCAAAGCTGTATTCGTCCTGGCGCTTGAGACGGAGCAACCACATCAGGGCATCCGGATTGCGCTGCAAGCTGCCAGACAGATCGCGCACGCCTTCGCGTACGCCATCCAGGTCCATTTGCTTGTCCTGGGCAACGGCATCGAAGGAACGCTCCAGCGCCCGATTCAGTTCATCGTAACGCGGCTCGATACGCTCCAGTTCGCTGGACAGCGCGCGCCCTTCCTCCGTATCCCGCTGGCTGTGCAGAAAATCCAGAAAACGCCGACGCCGATCACGGCGACGAATCTCATCGGGCGTCAGCAAACGCTTCTGCTTATCTTCCTCGCCACTCCCCGGCCCATTGAACGGGCGCGCCTTGAGTGGATCATCCTTCTTGTGAACAGCGGCCTGATAGTGTTCCCCGAGGGAACGCGAGCGATCGATATGAACGAAACGGCACTTTTGCTGGAAAACGTCAATTTGCCGAGGCTCGGTAATGATGAAGCCCTGCAGGGCGAACGGCAGCTCCGTCCACGAGCAGTCCGGCTCGACAACGAACATACCGACTTTGAGGTCAGCGGAAGCAACGATTTCCATAATAGTCAGTGCGCTATGCCTGGATCAGCAGGAAGGCCCAGGGCCTTTAGCCCCAACAAGGGGAGATTCTCGACGAGCCTTGCTGGAATGACAAGAGCGCCACCAAGACCATCCGCATAACCACCGGAAATCAGGCAGGTTTTGTCGTTTCCCGATGGGCAAGGCAAGGTTGCATACATGCGCTCGATCGCCCCCAGTTGCGCATGCAAAATCCCGCTGCTGATCGCGTCATGGGTGTTGCGCGGCATGCTCACCAGACGCCCGTCCGCCAGCGGCAGATGGGCTGTTCCTGTGGCCAGTGCAGCCCGCATCGCCCCCATTCCGGGCAGGATGCAGCCCCCGAGAAAACAACCCTCCGCGTCAAGCAGATCGATCGTCGTTGCCGTGCCTGCCATCACGACGAGACAGGCATTCCGGACCAGCGAGCGAGCGCCGATCAGCGCACACCAACGGTCGACCCCAAGGCGCGATGGATTTTCGTAAAGATTGGTAACCCCCCCCGCCTGCGCCGTACTGTGCACCTCTTCCAGGCAAGACGCCCAAGCCCCCAGTGCAGCACGAATCTGTTGCCCGATCTGGGCACCGGCCACATTCGCCAGCAAGATTCGCTCAGGCTCCGGCAAGTGGTGAGCGAGCGCCCCGAGTTCGCCCAATGCATCATGCGCAAGATTGCCGCTGCGGAGCATCTCCCCCGAAGCCGCGTAGCAGGCCCATTTCAGACGGGTGTTCCCGCAATCGATGCACAGGATCATGTGCGTCGCACGCTCACATCACCCGCATAGACAGACTGAATGCCGGTTTCGCTGGCCACGAGGAGCGCCCCATCCTCAGCAACGCCTTGGCAGCGCCCCACCCAGCCAGCACCCACCTCGTCCAGAATCGACACCTCGAGTCCCTGCCAGGCATGCCAGCCCTGCCAATCGCTTTTGACTGCCGCAAAGCCGTCGACCGCAAAGCGATCCAGTACCACGACCAAGGCATCCAGCAGCGCCGCCAAAATACGCTCCCGCCCGGGCAAAGCAGGCATCGCCTCGGAGAGCGCTGAAACGGGTTGCGGCAACTTTTCTTCTGGAGGCAGCAAGTTCAGGCCAATGCCAATCACCACCTGCGTGCCTCGACGATCGGATGCCAACTCGACCAGAACCCCGGCGAGTTTGGCATAGTCGCCGTCCCCTGTACGAAGCAAGACATCATTGGGCCACTTCAAGCCGATGCCGGCCGCCCCCAATGCCGTCAAGGCTTCCGCCAGGGCAACCCCCACGGCCAGGGAAAGCCCTGCCAGCCGTGCCGGCGAACCCGTAAAGCGCCAGAGAAGAGAAAACGTGAGGCTGCGCTCGGGAGAGGAGAGCCAGACCCGGCCCCGCCGGCCCCGCCCGGCCGATTGCCGATCAGCGACCACCACCCGGCCTGCCGGCGCTCCCGCCGAGGCCTGACGCATGATTTCACTGTTGGTCGAATCGCAAGCATCGAGCGCATCGACATCGACACGCCCGAGCGCCGTGGTCAGGCAGCTTTGTAAAAGAAGGGGATCAATCAGACTCATGCGCGGATTTTACTCTGCGCCGGCCTGCTCCTTGCCCCCTTCAATGCCGAGTTCCGCGATTTTCCGGGTAATGGTATTGCGCCCGATCCCCAAGGCGAGCGCAGCCTCGATCCGGCGACCACCGGTATGCGCCAGGGCGCGGGAAATCAAAATACGTTCGAAGGCCTGCACCAGGACATCGTGCACCTGCCCGCCGCCACACAGCAGCAGACGGTCAACCTCCTGTTCGAGGGCTGTTTCCCAGTTGCCGGCCACCAGGGCTGGCGTGGCTTCGCGGATCTCGGGAGGCAGATCGCCCACCTCGACCTGTTGCGCCGGCGCCATGACGGTGAGCCAATGACACAGGTTTTCGAGCTGACGAACGTTACCCTGAAAATCCAGTCCGCTCAGATACTTCATGGCCGGCTCGGAGACACGCTTGGCCTCGACACCCAGTTCGCGTGCGCTCTTTTGCAGGAAATGTCGCACCAGCAGGGGAATATCCTCCCGGCGCTCGCGCAGGGACGGCAAACGGATGCGAATGACGTTCAGGCGATGGAACAAATCCTCACGGAATAAGCCATCCTTGACGCGCGCCTCGAGATGCTGGTGTGTGGCGGCGATCACTCGGACATTCGCCTTGACCGGCGCATGGCCGCCGACACGATAGAAATGCCCATCCGAGAGCACCCGCAGCAAACGGGTTTGCAGTTCGGCGGGCATATCCCCGATTTCGTCGAGGAACAAGGTGCCGCCCTCCGCCTGCTCGAAGCGGCCTCGCCGCTGCGCCTGGGCGCCGGTAAAGGCCCCTCGCTCATGCCCGAACAGTTCCGACTCCAGCAAATCCTTGGGAATCGCCGCCGTGTTGATGGCAATGAAGGGTTTGTCCGCCCGCGGACTATGCCGATGCAGGGCGCGCGCAACCAGTTCCTTACCCGCACCGGACTCCCCGGTGATCAAGACGGTTGCGTGCGACAAGGCAAGTCGCCCGATAGCCCGGAAGACCTCCTGCATGGCCGGCGCCTGACCGAGAATTTCCGGGGCGACCGCCACTTCTTCAACCGCACCGATTTGGTGCATTGATTCATCAATGGCTCGACGGATCAGTTCCACCGCCTGATCAACGTCGAATGGTTTGGGCAGGTACTCAAAGGCACCGCCCTGAAAGGCCGCCACCGCGCTTTCCAGATCGGAATAGGCCGTCATGATGATGACCGGGACGTTCGGATGCTCCGCCTTCACAACCTGCAGCAAATCCAGCCCGGACTGGCCCGGCATGCGGATATCGGACATCAGCACCTGCGGCGGTTCCGCCCCCTGCTCCAGCAGGGAAATGGCCTCGGTGGCCGAAGCAAAGCTCTTGAAAGGAATGCCTTCCCGGCTCAGGGTCTTTTCCAGGACCCAGCGAATGGAACGATCATCATCGACAACCCAGACCGGTTTCATTGGTGCTTTCTCAAATAGTTATGATCAATGGGCGTAACCAAAGCAAAACTCAGGCCGCCCCTTCCTCGCCCCGTGCAGCCTCGATCGGCAGGCGCAGCGTGAAGGCCGTTTGTCCGGGACGGCTGACGCAATCAATCGAGCCCTGATGATGTTGAACGAAGTTCTGGGCGATGGTCAGCCCCAGGCCGCTCCCCCCTTCGCGCCCGGACACGAGGGGATAAAACATACGCTCGCGGATGTGCTCGGGAATCCCGGGACCGTTGTCGATCACTTTCACTTCCAGCGCAAGACGATAACGCCGCTTGGCCAGGGTCACCTGACGCAGGGCGCGGGTGCGCAGGACAATCTCCCCCTCGCCTTGCATGGCCTGAGCGGCATTGCGGGCAATGTTCAAGACTGCCTGAATCAATTGTTCACGATCACCGATCATCTCCGGCAAGCTGGTGTCGTAGTCGCGGCGCACCTTGAGCGACCCCGGATATTCCGCCACCAGCAAGGAGCGGACTCTTTCCAGGATTTCGTGGATGTTGACCGTCGCCGGCACCATCGCGCGATGCGGGGTGAGCAGGCGTTGCATCAGGTCCTGCAGGCGATCCGCCTCCTTGATGATGACCTGCGTGTACTCCCGCAAAGACGGCGCATTCGGCAAACCAACCAGTTCGTGCTCCAGCAGTTGCGCCGCCCCGCGCAGCCCCCCCAGGGGATTCTTGATCTCGTGCGCCAAGTTGCGAATCAATTCCCGATTGGCCTGTTGCTGCTGGATCAACTGCTCCTCGCGCGTCGCCGCCAGTTGCTGCTCGATCGGCTGCAACTCCAGCAACAGACGCACCCCCACCACCAGATCCGGACGAATCGGAGTCACCGTGCAGTTCAAATGCAGCACCTCACCATCGCTGCGCCGCAACTCGATGTTCTGTCCGGTATAGCCCCAGTTATTGGCAAGACCATTGTCGATTGCCGACTGCAAACTGGGTGGGCAGGTGCAGAACACAGCGAGCGGCTTGCCGGTGGCCGAGCGGATACTGACTGCGAAGAGATTTTCTGCCGCCGGATTGAGGTAGCGCACACAACGCGCATCATCAATCAGCAATACGGCAGAAGCCAGCAAATCAAGGCCGGAGAAAGGCGTCGTTTGAGTATTCATGGAGGTATTGTAGTCCGTTGTTTCAACGGGGTTTGCTTGCGTTACTGACCGATCGTTCATTATTATTCGCCATCCTATTTTGCACGAAGCACGTCATGCTCCGGACACGCCCCACTCTGCTTTCCCTGCTGCCCCTCGCCCTGCTGGCGGCATGCAGTCCAGATGCACCACCCGCGAGCAAGCCGCGCACCGTTTTGGTGCAAGCGGCCGAACCCGCCGATCCGCGCCAAGGCAGTTTCACCGGCGAAGTCCGCGCCCGCCACGAAGCAGACCTGGCTTTTCGCGTCGGCGGAAAAATCTCTGCCCGTCTGGTCGATACCGGCCAGGAAATCCGTGCCGGACAGGCGCTGGCCCGCCTCGACCCGACCGATCTCGAACTGGCCGCCAGCGCCGCCCGCGCCCAACTGGCCGCCGCCGAAAGTGATTTCAACACGGCAAGGAGCGAACGCGAGCGTTACGCCGGCCTGCTCGCGAAAAAATTCGTCAGCCAGACCGCCTTTGACGCCAAGGACAACGCATTCAACAGTGCCCAGGCGCGCCTTGAGCAAGCCCGCGCGCAAAGCCGAATCAGCACCAACCAAAGCGACTACGGGACATTAAGCAGCGACCGTGCCGGGATTGTGACGGCGATCCTCGCGGAAGCTGGCCAGGTGGTTGCCGCCGGCCAGCCCGTCCTGCGCGTGGCCCGCCCGGAAGAAAAGGAAGTCGCCATCGCCATCCCGGAAAGCCGCCTCGCCGAAGTGCGCACCGCCAAGGGCTTTACGGTCGACCTCTGGGCAGACCCGAAAACCGCCCTGCGCGGCGAACTGCGCGAGTTGTCGCCCGCCGCCGACCCGGCCACCCGCACCTACGCCGCCCGCATCCGACTGCCGCAAGCCCCGGAGAGCCTGCGCCTGGGCATGACGGCGCGCGTCACGCTGGCGGGCGAGGGGACGTCGGCAGTCAAGGTCCCGCTCAGCGCCGTCGTCCATCTGGGCAAGCAAGCACAGGTCTGGGTCGTGGCGAACGGCAAACTCGCCGCACGTCCGGTGCGCGATCTCCGCTTTGTCGAAGAGGGCGCCCTGATCGGCCAAGGCCTGCAGGCTGGCGAGCAGGTTGTGGTCACGGGGAGCGCCAGCCTGGTCGCGGATCAGGCGGTGACGCCACAGCCCCTGAATCCACCGGAAAGGCAGCGCTGAATCGTGAGCCAGCGTTTCAATCTGTCCGACTGGACCCTGCATCACCGCACCCTCGTCGGCTATTTCCTCTTCGCCATCGCCCTCATGGGCGTCTTTGCCTATGGCAAGCTGAGCCAGGCCGAGGACCCGCCCTTCACCTTCAAGCTGATGGTCATCCGGACTTTCTGGCCGGGCGCCACGGCGCGCCAGGTCGAGCAGCAGCTGACCGACAAGATCGAGAAGAAGCTGCAGGAAACCCCGTTCGTCGATCGCGTATCGAGTTACTCCCGCCCCGGCGAATCGACGGTCATGTTCTTCGCCAAGGACAGCACGCCGCCCGCCCAGGTCCCGGATGTGTATTACCAGGTCCGCAAGAAGGTGGGCGACATCCGCCACACCCTCCCCGCCGGGGTTCAGGGTCCCTTCTTCAATGACGAATTCGGCGACGTTTTTGGCAATGTTTACGCGTTGACCGGCGACGGCCTGACCTACCCCCAGCTCAAGGATTTTGCCGAGCGCATCCGCGACGAGCTGTTGCGCGTCCCCAATGTCGGCAAAGTGGAACTGTTCGGCATCCAGGACGAAAAGATCTATATCGACCTGGCTAATACCAAGCTCGCCACGCTGGGCCTCGACATCAATACCCTGACACAAGCCATTGCCCAGCAAAATGCCGTGGCCGGTGCCGGTTATTTCGAAACCAGCAGCGAGCGCATCCAGATCCGTCCGGACGGCGGCTTCACGAGCGTCCAAGCAGTGGCTGACACGCTGATCCGGGCCGGTAACCGCAGCTTCCGCCTGGGCGATATCGCCCAGGTCTATCGCGGCACCGTCGAACCGCCTGCCCCGCTGGTGCGCTACCAAGGCAAACCGGCACTCGGCATTGGCGTTTCGATGGCCAAGGGCGGCGACATCATCCAGTTGGGCAAAGCACTGGATACCCGCATCGCCCAATTGCGCGAGACGCTGCCGATCGGTGTTGAGATCGGTGCTGCCGCCAGCCAGCCGGAGGCCGTCAAGCGCTCGGTCCAAGCCTTCATCCAGGCCCTGGCCGAAGCCGTGATCGTGGTCCTGCTGGTCACCTTCATCAGCCTGGGCGTACGCACCGGGATGGTTGTCGCCATCTCCATTCCGCTGGTTCTCGCCGCCACCTTCCTGGCCATGCAGTGGTTCAATGTTGGCCTGCACAAGGTCTCCCTCGGCGCGCTGGTACTGGCACTGGGCCTTCTGGTCGACGACGCCATCATTGCCGTCGAGATGATGTGGGTGAAGATGGAGCAAGGCTGGGAACGCACCCGGGCCGCCTCCTTTGCCTACACCAGCACGGCCGGCCCCATGCTCTCGGGCACGCTGGTCACGGTGGCGGGATTCATCCCGATCGCCCTGGCCAAGTCCTCGACCGGCGAATACGCCTTTGCCTTTTTCCAGATCAATGCCGTCGCCCTGCTCATTTCCTGGCTGGCTGCGGTGATCGCCATTCCCTGGCTGGGCTACAAGCTGCTGCCGGATCCGCATGCGCCACGCACACCATCCGTCCTTGAACGACGCCTGCCACGCCTGGCGCGGCTCGCCGACAAGCTGGGGCTGTCCGGCCCGGCGCCGCACAGCGAAGAACACGATGTCTACGCGACGCCCTTTTACAACCGCTTCCGCCTGCTGGTGGATCGCTGCGTTGCACATCGCTGGCTGGTCATCGGCATCACCGTGCTGCTCTTCATCCTGGCCATCGTCGGGATGGGCAAGGTGCAAAAGCAATTCTTCCCGAACTCGACCCGCCTCGAACTCAACGTCGAGCTTCGCCTGCCGGAAGGCGCTGCCATCAATGCCATCGATGCCGAAGTACGCGCACTGGAAACCTGGCTCGCCAAGGACAATGCCGAGCATGACCAGTTCGAGCACTATCTGAGCTTCATCGGCTCCGGGGTGCCGCGCTACTACCTCGGCCTCGACCAGCAACTGCCTGCCACCAACGTTGGCCAGGTGCTCATCGTGACACGCGACGTGATCGCCCGCGAAGCCCTGCGCGAGCGCCTGATTCAACACTACGCGGAGAGCGGTTCCGGGGTGCGCGCTGCCATCAACCGTATCGAAAACGGACCGCCCGTCGGCTACCCGGTGCAGTACCGCATTTCCGGGGAAGACATGGCCACCCTGCGCAGCATCGGTGAATCGATCGCCGAGGTCATGCGCCAGGACCCGGACCTGTCCAACGTCAACTTTGACTGGTTTGAGCTCTCCAAGGCCGTCCGCATCGAGATCGACCAGGACAAGGCGCGCCTCCTGGGCATTTCCAGCCAGGATCTGGCCGGACTGCTCGGCATGTCGCTCAATGGCTATGCCGTGACCAGCTATCGCGAAGGCGAAAAGAGCATCGATGTCGTGCTGCGCAGCAGCCGCAGCGATCGCCAGCAACTGGCCGCTCTGCCCGATCTCGCCATTCCGACCCGCAGCGGCAAGAGTGTGCCGCTGAGCCAGATCGCCCGCCTGGAACATGACTTCGAGCCGGGCGTCATCTGGCGCCGCGATCGCATGCCGACGCTTACCGTCCGCGCCAACCTGTATGGCAAAACCCAGCCCGCCACGGTGGTCGACCGTCTGAAATCGGACATCAACACCATTCGCGCCAAACTGCCTGCCGGTTACCAGATTGCCGACGGGGGCTCGGTCGAAGAGTCGGCCAAAGGCTCGGGTTCGGTCATGGCTGGCGTGCCGCTCTTCATCCTGGCGGTGGTCACCATCCTGATGATCCAGCTGCAGAGCGTGTCGCGCGTTGTCATGGTGATGCTGACCGCACCGCTCGGCATGATCGGGATCGCGCTTTTCCTGCTGGTGTTCAACAAACCCTTCGGCTTCATGGCCCTGCTCGGCACCATCGCCCTGTTCGGCATGATCATGCGCAACTCGGTCATTCTGGTCGATCAGATCGAACAGGACCTGAGTGCCGGCAAGGCACGCTGGGAAGCCATTGTGGAGTCGACCGTGCGGCGCTTCAGGCCGATTGTGCTGACGGCCCTGGCCGCCGTCCTGGCGATGATTCCGCTGTCACGCAATGATTTCTTCGGCCCCATGGCCGTCGCCATCATGGGCGGCCTGATTGTGGCCACCGCCCTGACGCTGCTCTTCCTGCCTGCCCTGTATGCTGCCTGGTACAAGGTGACGCGCCCAACGGTCGCGCCACACGTCTGAGCCAGCTCAACGCAGGCCGGACAGTTCCTTCTGGATGGCCTGCAAGTTGCGCTCGTGCTGCCCGATGCGATCCCGGTAAGGCAACAGCCGTTCGGCCGGCGGCGCCGGGCGCACTGCCTCCTGCTCAGCCAGATCGCGCCGCGCCTGCTCCAGCTGACGGCGCTCGGTGGCCAGCTCCTGCTCCAGGATATGGCGGCGGTCGTTATCGCGGGCTTTCTGCGCCCCTTCGTTAACCCTCGGAAAATCCGAGGGCGTCGGTGTGGCCGCGGCCTTGGGGCGGGTGCCTGGCGTAGAAGCGGCGCTACTCCCTCCGGCATCATTGCTCTTCGAAACCGGCTTGCAATTCGTGAAGTCGCGCGAGGTCGTATAGACCTTCCCCCCGGCCGCATCGGTGCAACTGTAGATGGTTTGGGCGGAAAGGGTGGCGCTGAAGAACACGAGCAACAAAGGTAAAACCGGGCGCATTGGCATGGGCAACAGACTATTCACAGATCATGAATCTTAACGATTTCACCCGCTCGGGGTAAACAAAAAAAGGGCGGGGAAACCCGCCCTTTTCTGGCTCAGCCGGAGATTACAGGCTGTAGTACAGGTCGAATTCGACCGGGTGGGTCGTCATGCGAACCTTGTTCACTTCTTCCATCTTCAGGGCGATGTAAGCATCGATCCAGTCGTTGGAGAAGACGCCACCCTTGGTCAGGAATTCGCGGTCAGCGTCCAGAGCAGCCAGCGCTTCTTCCAGAGAGGCGCAGACGGTCGGGATCTGTGCGTCTTCTTCCGGCGGCAGATCGTACAGGTTCTTGGAAGCCGGATCGCCCGGGTGGATCTTGTTCTGAACACCGTCCAGACCGGCCATCAGCAGGGCGGAGAAGCACAGGTACGGGTTGGACAGCGGATCCGGGAAGCGCGCCTCGACGCGACGACCCTTGGTCGAAGCAACGAACGGGATACGGATGGAAGCAGAACGGTTCTTGGCGGAGTAAGCCAGCTTGACCGGGGCTTCGTAGTGCGGGACCAGACGCTTGTAGGAGTTGGTACCCGGGTTAGTGATCGCGTTCAGGGCCTTGGCGTGCTTGATGATGCCGCCGATGTAGTAGATCGCGAATTCGGACAGACCGGCATAGCCGTCGCCTGCGAACAGGTTCTTGCCATCCTTCCAGACGGACTGGTGAACGTGCATGCCCGAACCGTTGTCGCCAACGATCGGCTTCGGCATGAAGGTCACGGTCTTGCCGTACTGGTGTGCCACGTTGTGGGTCACGTACTTCTGGATCTGGGTCCAGTCAGCGCGCTGAACCAGGGTGCTGAACTTGGTACCGATTTCGCACTGGCCGGCGTTGGCCACTTCGTGGTGGTGCACTTCAACCGGCACGCCCAGGGCTTCCAGAGTCAGGACCATGGCGGAACGGATGTCGTGCAGGCTGTCGACCGGCGGAACCGGGAAGTAGCCGCCCTTGACGGCCGGACGGTGACCGGTGGCGCCATTGCCTTCGTTCTTCTCACCAGCGCCCCAGGAGGCTTCGGAGGAGTGAATCTTCAGGTTGCAGCCGGACATATCGACGGACCATTCAACGCCGTCGAAAATGAAGAATTCCGGTTCCGGACCGAAGAAGGCGGTGTCGCCCAGGCCGGAGGACTTCAGGTAGGCTTCAGCGCGCTTGGCGATGGAGCGCGGGTCGCGGTCGTAACCACGGCCGTCGGTCGGATCGACGACGTCACAGGTCAGGACGACGGTGGTTTCGTCGAAGAACGGGTCGATGTAGGCAGTGGCGGGATCCGGCATCAGCAGCATGTCGGAAGCTTGAATGCCCTTCCAGCCGGCGATGGAGGAACCGTCAAAAGCGTGACCGCTTTCGAACTTGTCTTCGTCGAAGTGGGAGACCGGCACGGTGACGTGCTGTTCTTTGCCACGGGTATCGGTGAAACGGAAATCGACGAACTTGGCGTCGTTTTCCTTGACCATGTTCATCACGTCTTGCGGGGTTGCCATAAGCGCAGTCTCCTAACTAAAACAAGATGCCGGATTGCCGGCACGAATCAATAATCGGCCACCCAAGCTAGCAGAAAACATGCCACCTCAAGAAGCGCAACCTTTCCATTTTGCCACAATGACCTAAGCAGGCGAAGTCTGATTGCAATAAGTTTTTAGCGCACCAAACAGGGGCGTAAGTACACACAAACGCACCTTTTTAGTGCGCAACGACCAGCACCCGCACATTCGACACCCCGGGCTGCGCCAAAAATGCCGCGCGCAAGGCGTCGACCGTCGCCGCCGTTTCCGGCCCCGGCAGTTGGCCGAGATGAAGCTCCACCTCGATCCCCTCGCTCAGATAATGGAGGTCGATACGCGCCAGCAGCGGGCTGGCCAGCAAGGCCGGCGCCACGCGCGCCAACAACGCCGTACGGGCGGGGAGATCCACGGCAAGACGCGCCCCTTCGGCATCGTCATCCGGATCGATATGAATCAGGACATCCAAGACCGCAGCATGGGCATCCAGTACGCGACGCCGGGCCGCCTCGGCCACACGATGCCCCTCGGAGACACTGATCCTGGGATCCACCTGCACATGCACATCGACCAGTGCCTGATGCGCCATGCGCCGCGTGCGCAGGGCATGCACGCCAATCACCCCGTCGCACGCAATCAGGGTGGCTTCGATTGCGGCCACCTGCGTGGCATCCAGACCGGTATCGATCAATTCCTGCAAGGCCCCCCAGGCCAGCTCTCCGCCCATCCGCAGGATCATGAAGCCCATCACGGCGGCCGCCAGCAAATCCAGGAAGCCCCAGCCCAGCAGGGCGCCGGCAATCCCGACCACCACCACCAGCGCCGAAGCGGCATCGGCCCGCGTGTGCAAGGCGTTGGCAATCAGCAACTGGGAACGCATGCGCTCCCCGACCGCAATCAGATAGCGATACAAGCCTTCCTTCGCGACCACGGTCGCCACCGCCACCCAGAATGCCGACCATTCGACGGCCGGTTGCACGGCGCTATCCTGGATGCGCAGCCCGGATTCCCACAGGATGCCGCCCCCGATCAGCATCAGTGAACTCCCCAGAATCAAGGTCGCTGCCGTTTCCATGCGGGCATGCCCATAGGGGTGCGCCGCATCGGCCGGGTGCGCGCTTTGCCGACTGGCGTAGATGACCAGAAAATCGGACAGCAGATCGGAAAAGGAATGCAGGCCATGGGCAATCAAGGACTGGGAGTGGGCCAGCCAGCCGACAAGCAACTGCGCCGCGGTCATCACCAGATTGACCCAAACGCTGACCCAGGTGGCCCGCTGCGCCTCGGCGGCCCGCGCCGCCCCTGCCTGATTTCCGGAAAATCCGTCCTGCTCGCGCGCTGTCATCGTTGCTTGTCCTATACTTGGAGCCAACGATTTTAGCAGCCGAACATTATGGGACAGTTAAGCGAACTCCTTGCCCTTGCCCGCCAACGCGCGGAAACACAGGGGCATCCTTACAGCGGCGATGTCACGCCTGCGGAAGCCTATGCATTGCTCCAGCACGCCCCCGGCGCAAAGCTGGTTGATGTTCGTACCCGTGCCGAATGGGACTGGGTCGGACGTGTACCGGGCGCCATCGAAATCGAATGGAATCAATATCCGGGCAGTGTGCGCAACCCGAATTTCCTGGCAGAACTGAAACGCCAGGTGGATCCGGAATGCCTCGTCCTCTTTTTGTGCCGCAGCGGCGTGCGTTCAGTCGGTGCGGCAAGCGCCGCGGCAGAAGCCGGCTTCACCAATGCCTGCAACATCCTGGAAGGGTTTGAAGGCGACAAGGATGCGCATGGCCACCGCGGCAATATCGGTGGCTGGCGCAAAGCCGGGCTACCCTGGATTCAGGGCTAGTTACCCAGGAAGTCCTTCAGGCCGGTATAGATCGAAATCGCGGTGGTTGCCACGCCGACCACCGCACTGCCGACATCGTTCAGACGGCTCAGGGAATCGGCCACTTTCTGACCGTTGACCGTCGCCCCGCGCGCCAGCTTGGCTTGCGCCTGCTGTTCTGCCTTCAATGCGGCCCGACGCTGCAACCAGTGGGCTGCCCAGGCGCCGGTAATGAAGCTGAAGGCAATGCTCACTGCAAATTCGATGAACTCCCGCACCTCGACCATGTTCTGCGGCATCACCGGCACCTGATCCAGCCAGCCGGTCACGGCGCTCATGCCAAATACCGCGGCCACTGCCATCACGATGGCGGCCGCACTGGCCCAGCCCATGCGGGTACCGACCTGACGGCAGAAGAGAAACCCGAACGGCAAGGGCAATAACAAGGCAAGCACGCGCAGAAAAATCAGCTTGGTGTCGTACACAAACACGATCAGCCAGTGCGCCAACAACAAACCCGCCAACGGCAGCAGCCAGGCGGCCAAAGCCAGCCGCCAATCCGCAGTCGGCGAGGGCTGAGCCATCTCCGGCGTGGCGGATTGCGCCACAGCGTCGGTCTCCGGCAATGCCCCCTGATCAACAGCCGCTGCCGGCGGACGGGTCGCCAACTCGGCCTCCAGCTGCGCGATCTTCTCCAGCAAGGGTTTGATGACAAACAGATCGCGCCGACACACCGAACACACCAGTGCCTCGTCCGGAATCTCCGAAACGCAATAGGGACAGTGCATTGCTTATTTGGTCACGGTCAGTTGCAGAACCGTATTGGTCACCCGGCCCTCGCTGTCCTGCACACTGATCTGGATTGCATGCTCACCCGGCGGTGTTTCTGCGCCCTCCAACACCAAGCCCTGTTCAGACAGGCCGTTTTTCACTCGCGGCAGCAGGTCGACCGGGGTTGATTTCAGGTACGTCACCTTCACCGCCGCCGTATCGATCTTGGCCCCGCCACGGGCCTCAAAAGCCAGCTTCAGGTTGAACGGAGAGGTCAGCGGCCCGGAGAGATCTGGTGACACCACTTTGACCGCCGGACCGCGGGAAATTCCCCGCGTCGCCAGAACGCCGCTGGCCGGCGGCAGTTTGGCCTCGTCACTCTTGATCAAGGTAAATGACCAGGCCGGGCCCGCGACACACGCCAAGGCCACCCCACACGACAGCAAGATTCGTTTCATTTCACCCTCTCCCAATCAATCGCCCACCAGCACAAAAGGTGCCCAGAATAAAGGATGAGCATAGCTGAAAAGCGGCTTGCCCGATTTGCCGTCGAGCTTCACCCCGCTTTCCATCATGCCACGCATCGCCGCCTGCAAGGCCTCGGCCTTGCCCAAGGCGGCATCGCCCGATTGCCGACGGAAGAGGTCGGTCATCAGCTTGCGTGAGGCTTCGGTTTCCACCGGCCAGTTCGAGACCAGCAGCGCCCGCGCCCCCGCATAGAAGAAGGCGCGCCCCAGACCGGAGACCGCTTCGCTGCCCGCGCCCTCCCCCGCCGCGGTATTGCAGGCAGACAAGACCACCCAATCCGCATTAAGTTTGAGGGAGAGGATTTCCTCCTGGGTCAGCAGGCCATCGCCTTCATTCCCCGCCACCTTGGGCGCACTCAAGGCCAGCGCAGGCTGGGATAGGCCATCCAGTTCCCCCGGCACCAGGCCATGCGTTGCAAACATGATGACGCGACGATTGGCAAGGTTGGCTTCGAACACCGTTTTCTCGTTGGCCGCGGCATGCAGGAACACATCCCGCGACGGCTCGGCCCCCAAGGCCAGGGCGATATCCTTGATTTCCTCCGCTGTATCCGGCAAACGGGGCAAAAGCGCCAATTCCGCCGAGTCGACCGCCTGGGTTTTCGGCACGCTGCGCAGGCGCAAGGGCACCCCGCGCATGGCCAGGGCTGCGGCTTTACGTTCCCCTTGTGCAGCCTGCTCCTCACTGAAATACGGATCGCCAAACCCGATGAAGGGCAAGCGGGCTGCGTCACCCGGCGGCAGGCGCCGCAAGCTGGCGAGGGCCGTCACCGAGGGCAACTGCGCCACGGCAAACTGGCGCATCAACCACGGCACCTGGCGATATCCGGCAAAGAGGACAGGTGAGGCGGGCAGGGCGGATTGCGCTTGCGTGACCAGCAAGGCCAGGGGCAATTGGCCCAACTCGGCATGCGGCACCGCCAGCATGACCTTAGCGCCCTCAAGGACATCGCCCACCGGCGCCAGCAAGGTTTGATAAAGACGATGCGCCGTCGCCAAATCGAAGGCGGGAATCTGGTCGACCGTCGGGACATCCGGATTCAGCGCTCGCCGCAACCCCGCCACATCTTTTGCAATGACAGCACGGTCGGTGGGCAAGGCGGCAAAGCGACTGCGCCCGTCCGCCGCAATGGCCCAGACCTGTGCCCCCCGCCCCCCGAAATACCAGGACACCAGCACCTCGCCGGGCTTCAGCATTTTTTGCACCTGCTCGATACTCACCGCAGGCGGATCCACCAGGCGCGCGTAATCGGGGAATTGCGTGCTGATTTCCCGCTTCAGACGCTCCCGCTTTTCACGCAACGCATCAATATCGGCCCGAATCTTGGCCTGAATGACCGGCAGTTGCTGGTCCGGCGAGGCTGCCAGCAACTGGGTCAGCAGATCGTTGAGCGCATTTGCCCGGCGCTGCGCATCCTGCTCCTCCCGCGCCAGATCGGCCAGCTTGGGATCACGGATCGCCGCCCGCGCCGCACTGCGCGTCAGGGCCCGCTGCACCGAACTGCCTCTTGCCTCATCCGCCAGGATAAAGGCTTCATTTGCCACATCGGCCTGCAACAAGCGCTTGTCCTGCATTTCAGCCAACAGGCGCAGATAGCGCTCGATCAACAGCACCAGGCGCTGCTGCCGGCGCATGCCGCCGGCCTCTGCCTCGATATCGTTGTGCACGCGCTCGATCAGGCGCGGCACCGCGCTTCTGAAACCAGTCAGCGCATCCGCCAGCTTGCCGGCATCGGCTTCCGCCATGGCCATGAAGGCGCGGATCTCTGCCGTGCGCAGGGCTTGGTCGCCATATTGCTGACGCGAACGCGCCAGCATGTCGCCGGCCATCTTCATGGCTTCGTCGGTACGCGCACTGCGGATCAGGGCCTGAACGACATCGAGGTCCCCTTTCTGCAACTGCGCCTGCAAGTCGGGATTCCCGGCCATCGCTTTCAGCATGGCATCGTAGCTGGCCAGTGCCTGCGCATCGTTGCCCATTGCCACCTGCGCTGCAATCACCGCGCGCGATGCGGATATCGCCGCCCCGGAATCCGGCGCCGCACCGCTTTCCCGGACTGACTGCATGGCGGCCTCGGCAATCTTGGCTGACTCGGCATAGCGCCCCTGTTCAGCCAGGGCGATCGAGAGCACGCGCAAGCCCCGCGTCACATCGGGCGAGGCGCGCCCGGCACGTTTCAGGGTATGTTCAAGCGCACGCCGGGCCATGGCTTCGGCCTCCACGGGCTTGCCCTGCCCCAGCAACGCCATCGCGATGCTACGTTCGACGCCCTCAACGCCCTGACGCACGGTTTCACGCGTGGGCGCCTCCTGACCCGCCTTGCGCAAGGCTTCGAGCTCGGGATCGCCCAGTTCGGATTCGCGCAGGGCACGTCGATAGGCGGCCTCCGCCTCAACATGCTTCCCCGCCATGGCAAACATGTCGCCTCGGGATTTTTCGTAGTTGAAAAGCCAGTTGTGACCGTAACTTTCCCAGGCCCTGCGACTACGCAGGATCACCATCACCGCCTCCAGCGACCGCAAGGCCGACTGAGCCGTCTCGAAATCACCGACTTGGGATGAAATCGAGATCAACTGGGTGTAGGCCCCCGTCAATTGGCCGGAGCTGCTCTGCGGAATTTCCCGGATGGAGGCTTCGACATATTGTTTGGCCAGCAGGAAATTGCCCCCCAGGCGTTCTGCCTGGGCCAGATCGCGCAAGGAGCGCGCATATTCAGCCGAACCGCGCTGGCCCAGTTCTACGGCCTTGCGCAAATCGGCAACCTGCTGCGGCACGCGCGACAATTCACCCGCAGCCTGCCCCCGGCGCCAGTAAAAATTGAACAAGGCGCGCCGATCCTCGGTCTCAGGAGGCGCCGCATCCGCCACGCTGCGCAAGCGACCGACCAGGTCCTCGTGCTGCCGGTGATCCTGCAACATCCGGGTGATGTCATTGATGGAACGGGGCGGCAGCTTCAAGGCCAAGGCATCTGCCTCATCTGCCGCCAAGGTGTGTGTTGCCAGACCGAGCATTAACATGCCGGTCAGGCAGCGATGGTAGAATCCGCGCTTGGTCATTCGATCGTCTCCGTCCCGGCCATGCCGGAAGATTAAATCCCCTGACGTCAGCCATGCAAGCCACACAGCCTCTCGTTTTCGCGCCGTACAACACCCTCTCCGATGAAGCCTGCCAGGAGCGCATCCGCGCCGCCCGCGCCAAACTCGGCAAGAAGGCCGTCATTCTGTGCCATCACTATCAGCGTGCCGACATTTACCAGCATGCCGATCTGACGGGCGATTCACTGAAACTTTCCCGGCTGGCCTCACAGACCGACTCGGAATACGTGATTTTCTGTGGCGTGCATTTCATGGCCGAAGTCGCGGACATCATGACTGCTCCCAACCAGATCGCCATCCTGCCCGACCTGGCTGCCGGCTGCTCGATGGCCGACATGGCGAACCTGGCCAAGGTGGAACGCTGCTGGCGCGAACTGGGCGAAGTGCTGGACGTCGAGCGCGAAGTCACCCCGGTCACCTACATCAACTCCGCCGCCGACCTGAAAGCCTTCTGCGGCGAGCACGGCGGCATCGTGTGCACCTCCTCGAACGCCGGCACCATCGCCAAATGGGCCTTCGATCAACGGCCCAAGGTCCTCTTTTTCCCGGACCAGCACCTCGGCCGCTGGACTGGCCACCAGATGGGCTTCCCGATGGATGAAATGGTCGTCTGGGACCCGGATCTGGAAATGGGCGGCCTGACGCCGGAACAGATCAAGAAGGCGCGCATCCTGCTCTGGAAGGGCCATTGCTCGGTCCACCAGATGTTCCAGAAGTCGCATATCGACGCATTCCGCGCCAAGTATCCGGACGGCAAGGTCATCGCCCATCCCGAGTGCAACTTCGAGGTGTGCGCCGCATCGGACTACGTCGGCTCGACCGAGCACATCGTGAAGACCATCAAGGAAGCACCGGAAGGCACACGCTGGCTGGTCGGGACCGAACTCAACCTGGTCGACCGCCTGGCCAAGGAAGTGTTGCCGCAAAACAAGATCGTGCAATTCATGGCCACGACCATCTGCATGTGCTCGACGATGCAGCGCATCGACCCGCAGCATCTTGCCTGGACGCTGGAAAACCTGGCCGAAGGCAAGGTCGTGAATCAGATCAAGGTGCCAGAGCACGAGGCCAAGCTGGCCAAGCTGGCGCTGGACCGGATGCTGGCGATTTCCTGAGGCCAGCATGACTCAGCCCTTGCTGCACGTTGCCACCTACAACATCCACAAGGGCTTCTCGCAATTCAATCGGCGCATGATGGTGCACACCCTGCGTGAGCGCCTGCGGGAACTAAACCCGGACATCCTCTTCCTGCAGGAGGTTCAGGGCTTGCATCTCGGCCATGCCGAAAAACACGCCGACTGGCCTGGTCGACCGCAGCACGAGTTTCTGGCAGAGGACATCTGGGAATCCGCCTACGGGCGGAATATGGTCTATGACCATGGCCACCACGGCAACGCCATTCTCTCCCGTTTCCCCATCCTGCACGCGCACAATCAGGATGTGACGCACCTGCGTTTTGAAAAGCGCGGCCTGCTGCATTGCCGGATTGCCTTGCCTGAAGGACCTGCAGCCCATTGCGTCTGCGTCCATCTCTCGCTCTTTGGTCACTCCCGCCGCCGCCAGATGCATGCCCTCGCCGATTACCTGGAGCAGGAGGCCGGTGATGCGCCGCTGATCATTGCCGGCGATTTCAACGACTGGCGCAACCATGCCGGCGACCATCTGGCAGCCCGCCTCGGGCTAGAAGAGGCTTTTACCGGGCGTCAGGGCCTGCCGGTACGCAGCTTTCCGGCGGCCATGCCGATGTTCCGGCTCGACCGCATCTACATTCGCGGCCTCCGGGTCGTCGATACCGCCATCCACCACGGTCTGCCCTGGTCCGCCATTTCGGACCACGCCGCCCTCTCGGCCCGCTTGAGCCACCATGCACGCTGAGTTCCTGCCGGGCAACCGGATCGAACTCCTGAATTCCGGTGCCGACTATTTCCCAGCCCTGCTTCGTGATCTGGATGCTGCCGAGTGTGAAATTTTTCTCGAGAGCTACATCTACGCCAATGACCGCATCGGCCACGCCGTCAGCGCCGCGCTGTGCCGGGCCGCCGCACGCGGCGTGCGGGTAAGGCTGACGGTCGACGGTTTTGGCGCGCGTGATTTCGACACCGATTTTCTGCCCCTTTTGAAGGCTGCCGGAGTCGAGACCATGCGCTACCGCCCGGAAATCGGCACCTTCCGCCTGCGGCGGCATCGGCTGCGCAGACTGCATCGAAAGCTGGCCGTGATCGACGGCCGCATCGCCTACGTGGGCGGCATCAACATCGTGGATGACTACAATGCGCCCCCGGCCATGTGTCCCCGCTATGACTACGCCGTGCGCGTCGAGGGGCCCGTGGTGGCGCGGGTCCATGCGGCGGCGCTGCGCATGTGGGAAATCGTCACTTGGGCCAGTCTCAAGCGTCGTTTTCGTCCGGCGACGGTCAACCGATTGTTTTGCCCCATTTCCGGCGAACAGCGCGCCGCATTCCTGATCCGGGACAACATCCGGCATCGTCACGACATCCTGAACGCCTATCTCGCAGCCATCCAGGCGGCACGCAGCGACATCCTGATCGCCAACGCGTATTTCCTGCCCGGCCTGCGCTTTGCCCGCGCCCTCCTGGCCGCCGTCCGGCGTGGCGTGAGGGTGCGCATCCTGCTCCAGGGCAAGACCGATCACCCGCTCCTGCGCTACGCCACGCAGGCACTGTATGAGGCCGCCCTCGACGCCGGCATCGAGGTTTACGAGTACGAAAAAAGCTTCATGCACGCGAAAGTGGCTGTCATCGATGGGCACTGGGCCACGGTGGGCTCCTCCAACATCGATCCCTTCAGCCTGCTTCTGGCCAAGGAGGCCAATCTGGTCATCGATGACCCGAGCTTCGCCGAAACACTCCGCAGCAGTCTTGAAAACGAGATGGCATCCGGAGCGCAACGCATGCTGCCGGCACAATTCGCCCGACAGGGGCTCTCCAGCCGCTTTGTCCGCTGGCTGAGTTATGCGCTGGTCCGCCTGCTGGTCGGTCTGACCGGCTACGGCCCCAAGCACTGGCAGGCCGATGAAGAAACGCCGGGCATTACCCCCAGCGAGGATCGCTGATCGCACGAACGCGTGGAATGTGATTCACGTTCCAATGCGCCAGAGCCCACGCCCACAAATCGTCCAGCCCCGCACCGACCAGCTCCTCCGGCACTGCCAGCCCGAGGAAACGCAAAGCACGCACCAATTCCGAACTGCGTGCCTCCAGCGCCAGCGCCGGTGCCAAGGTCTGCTTGGAGAGCTTTTCACCCGCGGCATTGGCGACGACGGGCAAATGCGCATAGCGCGGCACAGGCCAGCCGAGTTGGGTATAGAGCCAGATCTGGCGCGGCGTCGAATCAAGCAGGTCCGCCCCCCGAACGACATCGGTAATGCCCTGGGCGTGATCGTCCACCACCACGGCCAACTGATAGGCCCACAGGCCATCGGCACGGCGCAGCACAAAATCGCCGACATCCCGCTCCAGATGCTGAACCAGGGGCCCTTGAATGCGATCCGTCATCGCAATGGCCCGATCATCCACACGCAAGCGCATGGCACGCGCCTCACGGCCGGGCGGTACGCCCACGCGGCAGGTACCGGGATAACGCAGGCCGCCATCGGCGGCGGTCGACCGTGCGGAATCGGCAATTTCCTTACGCGAACACGCACAGCCATAGGCCTGCCCGTGCTCCAGCAGACGATTCAGGATGTCCGCGTAGGCATCCCCACGACGGCTTTGCCACACAATCTCCCCATCCCAGGCGAATCCGAATGCCGCCAGGGTGCGAAGTATGTCATCTGCAGCGCCGGGCACCGTACGCGGGGTATCGACATCTTCAATCCGGACAAACCACGCACCGCCTTGGGTGCGGGCATCAAGATAGCTGCCAACCGCAGCCACCAGCGAGCCAAAATGCAATGGCCCCGTCGGCGACGGCGCAAACCGGCCCCGATAGTCAGACATCACACGACAGTCCGCGCACGCGTCACATCCAGAGCCTGCAGCAAGGTCGTCAGATCAACCGGTTTCAACAGCAGGCTGACGCCTTGCTGTTGCAGCGCAAGCGGCAGGGAGGCCATCGGATCGCCCGTGATCATGAAAATGCGCATCGGCCGCCGCGGACGCTGCAGCAACCGGGAGACCAGTTCCACGCCGCCCGTCTCGCCCGGCAGCCACAGATCGGAAATCAGGTAATCTGCAACGTCGACCGCCGGACTCGCCAATGCGGCATCACCGGAAATGAAACGCGTCACCAGCATCCCGGCCCCTTCGAGGGCGCGGGAAAGAGCAGCGGCCACCAAGGCATCATCCTCGACCAGCACCACCTTACGCGGCCCGGTCACCGTCGCGGCGACGGCGGCAGGGAGCGGGCAAGCCATATTTCCCTGCAAACCATCCGGCGGGCACAAGGGAATCGATAGTTCGAACACCGAACCCCGCCCTGGCACGGAATGGCAGCGCACATCCGTCCCGATCAGGCTGGCAATCCGACGCACAATCGACAAGCCGAGGCCGAGCCCCTTGTTCTTGTCCCGCTCCGGATTGGCCACCTGAACATACTCATCGAAAATCGCCTGCAGATCGCTCGGCGAAATACCGATGCCGGTGTCCCAGACCTGAATCAATGCCCGGCCGCCCCGCCGACGCACGCTCAGCAATACGCCGCCCTGACGCGTGTATTTGAGGGCGTTATCCAACAAGTTCCGCAAGAGGACGAACAACAACCCCGGATCCGTCTGCAAGGCCAGTCCACTCATCGGGAACCAGAGTTTGAAACGCAGGCCGCGCTGCCGCGCCAGCTCACCAAACATCTGGTCAATCCGCTCAATCAGGCTTTCTACAGGCAAACAACGCGGCACAGCCTTGATGGCGCCGGAATCGAGTTTGGAAATATCGAGCAAGGTGCCGAGGATATCGTTGAGCGAGGCCACCGCCACCCCGATATTGCGGCTCAACTGCTGCTGCTCCTCGGTCAGTGGCGTGGATTCGAGCGCGCTCTGGAACAAGCTGATTGCCTGAATGGGCTGCCGCAAGTCATGACTGGCGGCAGCCAGGAAAACGCTTTTTGCCTGATTCAGTCGGTTGGCCTCCTGCTGTGCAAGGCGCATGGCGTGCGTGCGCTGCTCGACAGTCCGCTCAAGATTTTTCTTGTGCTCACGCAAGGCATACTCCGCTGCATGGCGCGCCGCCTCACGTTGGCGCAAGCCCTGAAGCAGGGCACGGAATCGAGCGCCCAGGGTCTGAATCTCATCATCCCCCTCCCAGGCCGACTGTTGCGCAAGCAAGGCAGGCAACTCTTCGGCGATGGCTTTATCGGTGACCTGGGTCAAGGATTGAATCGGCCGGATCACCGTCCGCCGGAGCAACCAGACCAAGGCAACGCCAAACGCAGAAAACACCAGCAAAGTCGCCCAGGCGATTTTATAGAGGCTATCGTCGATGAACAGATCGTGCTCACGCGTCGAGAACACAATGTAAACGTCACCCAACTTGCCGTTCGAGCCGTCGTGGGCCCGAATCTCTTCAGAGAAGGCCCGACCTTTCGCATCCGGGCGCCCATAGGTTGCCGCCGTGACGCCGCGATGCATGACCTCGATATATTCGATCGTGTCATCCGCCCGCCCGGCTACCCCAAGCGCGTGCTCCAGCACGGGGTAATCCATGGTGAGCAGCCCTTCAATACTGAACACCGCAATGGTCTGGGCGATGGTACGGCTCTGCCGATCGAAGGCCATTTCCAGGGAGGCCCGTTGCAGCCCAACCAGATAAAAACCCGACATCAGAATGGTGGCAATGAGCGTGACGGCCGTCCCGGTCAGGATCTTTGTTGAAAGATTAGCGCGCCAACGCATCATTCAGCAAAACGCTCGGCCTTACGCATGGCTTTACGCAAAGCATCGTAATCCGCATCGCTAGCGGGCAAAAAGCGATCGCGGCTCAAACGGGCCAGATCCTCTGTCCGCAAACCGAGCAAGACCTGACGCAATGCAGACACATGCTTGACGGGCAAGGCTTTACGGGCGACCCAGGCATGCGCGGGAGACAGTAACGTATGAATTTCGCGGAGATTTTTGCCAGGGCCATACTTCCGGTAAGTCACTTCATTGGCCGCGCCGGCATCGTAAGCCCCCGCCCCCACGGCATAGACCACTTTGTCATGGCGCCCCAGAAAGTTGTAAGAGGCCAGATCCTTCCCACGCCCCCCCGCATCCAGCATGGCAGCCTGCGCCAAATAGGCGCCGGTGGTCGACCCGGGCTCACCAAACGCCACACGCCGCCCGCGCAAATCCTCGAGTTTCTGCACGGGAGAATCCTCCGGCACAAAAATATAGCCTTTCAGGAAGCCCGAATCACCCTGGCTTTCCTTCACCATCAACTGCAGCCCGTTGTTGCGCAGGCGCGCACGCACATAACTCACCGGTCCCAATCGGGCGAAATCCACCGAACCGCTACTCACGGCCTCAATCGCCTCATCATAGGTCGTAAAGATGCGCATCACGACACGATAAGACTCCCCGTTGGCATTCAAAGCCGTTTCAATCGCCCCGCGAATCGGCTCCAGTTTGACCAACTCTTCGCTCGGACGCTCGGATGGATAGGTGGCAAAAATCAGGGTAGTGACCGCCCAACCCGGCAGGGCATACAGCATCCCGGCCAATATCCAGCCCCACATCCGATACCCTGTCACAAGCGGCCCCTACTATGCATTCCGTTTCCTAATGTAAATCGCCAGAAGCAACAAAGCCCGGCATGCCGGGCTTGAGCGTCAAACGATGATCCTCACTGGCTTCAGGACAATTGTATATCCAAGTTTCTTGAAAGGGCAGCCCAAAACACTGCCAAAAAAAATCAAACAAGCGCCTTGGCGAATCTCTCGTATCAGGCCGTCGATTCAATCGGCGACAACTCGGCCAACTGCTCCAGATAGACCCAATCCACAATCTCATCACTCGGCACATAACCGGTGACCAGCTCCTGCATCATCGTCCGGATCACACCCACATCATTGGCATTCAGGGCCACCTCCAGCGCCTGTAACTTTCCTTCAAGCATCTCCCACGGAATGAACTCTTCGTGCGCTTTCATGATGCGAGGATGTATGGTCGGCTGGGGATTATCGCCAATCAGCAGTTCTTCGTAGAGCTTTTCACCAGGGCGCAACCCCGTGATTTGTATCTCGATATCTCCCTCCGGGTTTTCATCATCCTTAACAGTCAACCCTGAGAGTTCAATCATGCGGCTCGCCAAGTCAATAATTTTGACCGACTCTCCCATATCGAGCACGAAGACATCGCCCCCTTGCGCCATCGCCCCCGCCTGGATCACCAACTGAGAGGCTTCGGGAATCGTCATGAAGTATCGGGTAATTTCAGGATGAGTCAACGTGATCGGCCCGCCATCCCGAATTTGTTGCCTGAATTTAGGCACCACAGAGCCCGATGAGCCCAGCACATTACCAAAACGAACCATACTGAATTTCGTGCCAGAGGCGTTTGCTGCAAGCGCTTGCAGCGCCATTTCAGCCAAACGTTTGCTGGCCCCCATGATGTTGGTGGGGCGAACTGCCTTATCGGTGCTGATCAGCACAAAATTCGTCACACCGTTATCTATAGCGGCTTGTGCAGTGCGTAGCGTACCCAACACGTTGTTCTTGATGCCCGCAGCAGGGTTGTGCTCAACCAAAGGCACATGTTTATAGGCAGCGGCGTGGTAAACCGTGTCCGGGTGCCAGGTGGACATGATCTCGCGCATGCGGTCGTCGTCTTGCGCCGAGGCGAGCAATGGAACCAGCACGGTTTGATGTCCGGCAACCTTTTCTCCCAGCTCTTGGTGAATGGCGTACAGGGCAAATTCGCTCTGCTCAATCAGCAGCAGCTTGGCCGGAGCCACTGCCAGAATCTGGCGACACAGTTCGCTGCCAATCGAACCGCCAGCCCCCGTCACCAGCACCACCTTGTCCACGATGTTCTTGGCCAACAGGATGTGATTCGGGGCGACAGGTTCGCGACCAAGCAAGTCGTCGATGTCCAATTCCCGCAAGTCCGAGATACCCACCTTGCCCTGAGCCAGATCGGTCACACTCGGCAGGGTGCGCACGGCCACGTGAGCACTTCGGATTTGGGACAGGATTTCGTTGCGACGCTTGCGACTGAGGCCAGGCATGGCCAGCAGCACGTCGCTGATGTTAAGCGATGAGGACAAATTAACCAGATCGCCCGGGTTGTAGATGGGCTGACTGTTGAGAAGATGGCCGTGCAGGCGGTCATCGTCGTCCAGGAATCCTGCCACCTGCATTTCATGGCTGTTGGCCATGGCAGCGGCCAACTGGCGGCCGGTGGTACCTGCGCCATAGATCAACACCTTAGGGCGCGCCGCACGCTTCAGAATACTCAGATACTGGTCGCCAAGCCAGATCCGGGCCAAGGCGCGCGATGCCCCCACGAACAACAGCAACAGGATCGGCTGGATGATACCCACGGTGCGGGGCACCCCGGCCACGCCAATCGCGGTAAAGATGGAGGCATAGAGCAAGCCGTAAATCCCCACGGCGCGGGCCACGGCCAGCAACGCAGGCCAACCGCTGTAGCGGAAGATCGCACGGTATAAGCCCGATACGATAAAGATGGGCAGCGCAATACCCATCGCAGCCCCCACCGCCCATAACGCAGCGCCAGAAAGGGCGACCAGTTCGCCCAGGCGCAGATAGAAAGCCAGCCAGACGGTCAGGACGCAGAGACCCAAATCGACCGATAAAGCCACAAAGCGCTTTGCCGCTCGCGGCAGGGCCAGGATGGGGATGGCCAACTTAAACAGAGGCTGTTTCATGGCGAGCCGCTCTCCGGTGCCTCAAGATGATCTGAATTTTCTTCAATGTGACACGCCATCCCTTGCCAGAACCTTCAATGCCGTCATCCACAGAATTTTCAGATCAAACAGGAGTGATCTTCGCTGCAGATACTCCGCATCCAGATGCACCTTCTGAGGAATCGGGAGTTCATCCCTTCCATTGACCTGCGCCCACCCTGTCAAGCCGGGCAGCAATGTGTGCACCCCTTTTTCCGTACGCAAGGCGATCAGATCATCCTGGTTGAACAGCGCCGGGCGAGGCCCCACGAAGCTCATGTCGCCTTTCAGGATGCTCCACAGTTGGGGCAACTCGTCCAGACTGGATTTACGCAAAAAGGAGCCGATGGGGGTGAGCCACTGTTCGGGATTTTGCAGCAGGTGCGTCGCCACCGCAGGGGTATCGATACGCATGCTACGAAACTTGGGCATTTTGAACACGCGATTGTGGCGACCGACCCGGTCGCTCCAGTACAAGGCCGGCCCTGGCGAGGTCAGGCGAACCGCCAGCGCCACCATGGCGATGGGCAGCGCCAGAAACATCGCGGCCACCAAGGCCCCTGCCAAGTCAAACAGGCGCTTCATGGGCACATCCCCCCGGCTGCACGCTGCAGCCCTTCATCCACAGACAGCGGAGGCGTCCAACCCAAACGTTGATTGGTCTTGGCAATATCCAGTTGCAGAGAACCGCACAGGCGTTGATAGATGCTCGGCTTATTCAATACGCTTGCCCCCAGCTTCAACATTGCAGGCGGCAGGTAAAACAAGCGTGCCGGGAACCCCATTGCCGCCCCCATACGCTTGAGCAGTTGTACCGTTGATAAATCCTCTCCGTCACTGACCAGGAAAGTCTGATTGGCGGCATCGGGATGGTGCAGGCACGTCACGATCAAGTCCACTAGATTATCCAGTGCAACCAGACTGCGGCAGTTTTCAGTCACAGCAGCCAGCGGCAGCGGCACCCCCCGCGCCAACCAGCGCATCATGGCTTCGAAATTGGCTTTCACGCCGGGTCCATACACCAGGGGCGGCCGAATGATCACCACCTCCATGCCTGTTTCAGCGGCAATCTGCCGGAGCAACTGCTCGGCCTCGTATTTCGATACGCCGTAGGGATCCTCCGGGGCAGGAATATCATCGGCAGTGAACGGCCGTCCAGCTTCCGTCCATTCCCCGTTCACCTTGATCGAACTCAAAAAGACAAAGCGCTTCACACCTGCCGCCGCTGCTTGGCTGGCGAGATTGACGGTACCGTCGACATTGACACGACGAAACTCCGCCCATGGATCCGAGCTCTTATCATTCATGACATGAACGCGAGCCGCCAGGTGCACAACCTGATCTACATTTCTCAGAGCGGTCGTCAAATCGGTTTCCGACGCAAGGCAGCCAATTGCAACATGCTCGGTCTCTCCCTGCGGCACCTTCAGCGTTCTGACAGCACCGCGAACAGCAATCCCGTCCCTGTGCAGCCGCCTGCAAAGCGCCTGGCCAACGAATCCGCTTGCCCCTGTTACCAACGTTGTCATGGGGTCACAAGGCCTTGTGCCACACCGTTCGGTTCACGTAATCGGTATAGCTTTCCACAATCCGAAGCACTTGTTTGGAGACCGAAGGATTTTCGTAGTCCAGCACCGGGCGCACTGCGGCCTTCAGACGATCGTGTTGCGCAACCGTAATCCGCACCGCATCCAGCACACGGTCCTTCTTCAGCCCTGCCATGATCAGTGTCCCCGAATCCATGCCCTCCGGGCGTTCGTGCGCGTTCCGGATCGTGATGGCGGGCAGATTCAGCAGCGATGCTTCCTCTGTAATTGTTCCGCTATCGGAAATCACGCACAACGAGGCCATTTGCAAGCGAATGTAATCGCAGAAACCAAATGGCTTCATGAACTGAATCCTGCGATCGAGCACCACCCCCGACAGGGCATCTAGCCGCTTACGGGTTCGCGGGTGGGTCGAAACGATCACCGGCATATCGTAGGTTTGCGCCAGTGCGTTCAGCGTCTCCAGCAAGTCCCGGAGGTTGTCCTCCGAATCCACATTCTCTTCCCGGTGCGCGCTGACGATGAAATACATGCCCTGCTCAAGTTGCATGCGCTGAAGCACATCTGAGAACTGAATTTTAGGCATGTAGTGGTCCAAGACCTCCCGCATGTGCGATCCGGTCTTGATGATCGTTTCAGACCGAATGCCTTCGGCGATCAGATAACGTCTGGCATGCTCGGTCAGGACCAGATTGATATCGCTCAAGTGATCAAGCACCTTGCGGTTGAGTTCTTCGGGAACGCGCTGGTCGAAGCAACGGTTGCCTGCCTCCATGTGGAATACCGGCACCTTGCGACGCTTGGCGGCAATAACCGCCATACAGGAGTTGGTGTCGCCGTACAGCATGACCGCATCCGGCCGCTCGGCAGTCAACACCTCGTCAGCTTTCTCGATCACCCTTGCAATGGTCTGGGCTGCGTTGTCACCCACCGCTTCCAGAAAATAGTCGGGCTTGCGTATTTCAAGATCGTCGAAGAAGACCTGATTCAACTCGTAGTCATAGTTCTGACCACTATGCACCAGCACATGCCGGGTGTGGCGGTCGAATTCAGCGATCACCCGACTCATCTTGATGAGTTCTGGCCGGGTACCGACAATGGTCATGACCTTAAGCATGCAATGCATCCTGAATGTAATCGAGGGTCAGCAACAAGGATTTGACCTCATCAACGCCCAAACGGAGCGTGTTGTGCGAGGTGTAGTCATCCAGCTTGGAAATATCTGTCTCTCCCTCGCTGAAGTATTTGGCGTAGTTCAGATCTCGGTTATCTGCAGGAACGCGGTAGTAGTCGCCCATATCGATGGCATGCGCCATCTCCTCGCGGGATATCAGCGATTCATATAACTTTTCGCCATGTCGCGTGCCAATCACTTGCGTCTGCTTTTCAGGCTGACCAAACAGTTCTTTCACTGCCTGAGCGAGGTCCCCCACGGTAGAAGCAGGTGCTTTCTGTACAAAAATGTCGCCTTGCTGCCCGTGGGTAAAGGCGTACAGCACCAGATCGACCGAGTCCTCCAAAGACATCAGGAAGCGGGTCATGTTCGGGTCGGTGACGGTCAACGGCCGCCCTTCCTTGAGCTGGGACACGAACAGCGGAATGACAGACCCGCGAGAGGCCATGACGTTACCATAGCGCGTAGCGCAGAAAACCGTCTCACCCGGCTGTTGCAAACGGGCTTTGGCAACCATCACCTTTTCTGCCATCGCTTTGGAAATACCCATGGCGTTGATCGGGTAGACCGCTTTATCTGTAGATAACACCACCACACGCTCAACACCGGCGTCGGTTGCCGTGCTCAACACGTTTTCCGTACCGATCACATTGGTACGCAAGGCCTCCATCGGATAGAACTCACAGGATGGCACCTGCTTCAAGGCCGCAGCATGAAATACATAGTTTACGCCCTTCATGGCCTGGCGCAGGCTGGCCTCATCTCGGACATCGCCAATGTAAAAGCGCAACTTGGGATGATTGAGCGCAATACGCATGTCCTCTTGCTTTTTTTCATCCCGGCTGAAAATGCGGATTTCCTTCACTGCCGTATTCAGAAAGCGCTTCAGGACTGTTTGTCCAAACGAGCCGGTACCGCCGGTAATCATCAGGGTTTTGTTATTGAACACTGTTTTTCCTTTCACCGGAACGCATGCATTTGCGCGATGAGGTCCGGCCATGCAGGTGCCACATAACCCGTGGCTTGCTTGAACCGTGATGCATCAAGCGACCGGTTGATCTTCACCCGATCATCGGGCTCGATTTGAAGCGCCTTGGCGTAAACGAGGTTAACGACCTGGAGCAGATCGTGCTTGGATATAGGCTCAACGGCAACATGGTAAAGGCCATGCAGCGCGGCATTGGGTATGACGTAGTCACGCACTACCCGCGCCAACTCAACCGTCGGCAAACCGGAAAAGATGGCTTCGGTGTATCCCTTTACCCGCCCTTGCTGCGATAGAAACCAACCAATCAAGCCGCAGTCACGACCCAGTTCGTGGCCGATGATGGAGGTTCTCAAGGTGATTGCATGCCGATCACTGACCTCACCAAGCAACTTGGAACGACCATACACGTCTTCGGCATCGGGCATGTCTACTTCGCTGTACATGCCTTTGCGACCTGAAAAAACACAATCGGTACTGATATGGACAAGCCTGGCCTGGGTCAATTCACACAATCTTGCCAATCTGTGTGGCAGCAGGGCATTGATAGGAATCGCCTCCAGGGGATCCTCTGCGCTGGCTAATTGCTTGACCAGGCCCACACAGTTGATCACGACTTGCGGGCGGCTCTGTATAAAGGCAGCCAGCAGGCTATCAGGCTGGTCGGCATGAATACCGTGCAACAGTTGCGCTTTAGGTGCAAGCGCTTTCAAGACCGGGTTGGGAGAACGCAGCGTCCCATACACCGTCCAGTTGTCTTGCTCGCTCATGACTCTCAGCATGGCATTGCCAAGCATCCCGCTCGCGCCAAGCACTAAAACTCTCATCATCTGCATCCTTGTTGGCTGCGTACAGCGTGTTCGAAGTGCCCAATCAACGTATCCACAAGCTTGTCGTGGGCAAAATGCTCTTGGTAATAACGACGTCCCTGCGCGCCCATCTCGAATCTTTCACTTTCTGGCATCTTGTACAGCGTCTTAACTGCTTCCGCCAACGCTAATGCGTCCTCTGCCGGAACAGCCACACCGGCCCCCGCTTCCTCAACGATCTCTGCCCCGGCGCCATTCAAGCAGGCTATGATCGGACGACCTGCCGCCAAATATGCCTGAATCTTGCTTGGAATGGTCAGGCGGAAAATCTCCGTGTCTGCAAGTGTTACCAGCAGTGCAGCGGCTTTCTGCATCAAGGCAGGCATCGCCTCAACCGGATAACGTCCCGGGAAAATGAGATTGCTCAACCCCCGGTTTGCTGACTGTTGCATCAACCAATCACGCTGACTGCCATCTCCGACCATCACGAAGCGTACACCCTCAACATCCCTGAGCAGCGTTGCGGCTTCAAGAACCACTTCCACCGCCTGAGCACGGCCAATATTGCCAGCAAAAACAATCGGAAAATCACAGTCAAGGCCAGGGCAGACAATGGGTTCGACAGTACCTTCCGCTCTTTCGTCTATAAAAGAATTCGGGTAGTAAACAATCGGCGTGGAACCGGCAAGCGCCCTCACTTTAGGTGTGAATGCTCGCGACTGCACGAGCAGCAGGTCTACTTTTTGGTAGATCCATCTGACAACACGCGCCACCCCCTTGAGCAAGACGGGGTGGGTAACATGGCCCGTCGCAGAAAGACTCTCCGGCCACAAATCCTGCACCCAAAGGAGGGTGGGACATTGCTTGAGACGCCCGAGCCAAATTGCCGGAATTGCCTGGAGAATCGGCGAAGGCGCAAATACCAAAATCGCGTCGAATGGTCGTTTACGGAGTAAGTACGTGCCGAAAACCAACGCAGACAAAATGAATGACAGATAGTTGAGCGCAAGCCGGACAGCCCCTTTGCCACGAGGTGCGAGCGGCACGCGATGTACCGTCACCCCAAGACAGGTGTCGCGCACACAGCGCCATGCCCGATATCCCTTGAAAACAACGCCGCCAGGGTAGTTAGGCTGACCGGAGAGAACCTCGACTTCAACGCCCTTGGCATGCAATGCAGTGACCAGTTCGTTGATACGAAATCCTTCCGGCCAGAAATACTGACTCAGTACCAACACCCTCATTGCACATTCCTCTCCAGGACATGTGAGAGCAACACCCCCGCGCCGCCAGGTACGAAGATCGATGCCCCCCACTGGCGATGACGTTTGACTGCACGGGCAATGGAGAGGGGAGAACGCGGATCGAACGTCTCGTCCGGATCGGTAATATCACGCACATAGTCGAGTTCCGGTGCCAGCACCGGCAGACCGGCCTGACGCGCCTCAATCAAAGGCAGTCCGAATGACTCGAAACCGGATGGGTAAATCAACGCACCTGACATGCCATATAACGCCCGTAATTGATCGTATGGCAGGATGCCGAGGTTCTGAACATGCAGCCCTCGCGAGGCCACCTCCTGAGCAATGCGCTCGCAGAGTTCCGGTGCTGCCTGCGGGGAGAGCGTCAAGGCCAGGGACGGAAACAGTCCATCATCTGCCAACAATCCCCAGGCATCCAGAAGTGCCGCATGATTTTTATGTGGTTCGCCAGAGGCGACATAGAGAAAATCGAACTGCTGCTCAGTACCAGCACTTGCCTCGCCGCAATCGCTTGCCGGAACGAATGGCGCACAAATCACAGGCAATCCCAGTCGATTCTCGGTCAGCCTTTGCATGGATGGGGTCTGGACAACATATTGGCTGGCATTATGCCGGCACCGGCGAAGCCAGGCACGCTCAAGCCAGAGCCGGAGACGAGACTTGAGCGGCAGCGCCCCCAACGAGGCCCCCACATCGACAAGATAACGATTCTGCAAGAATACAATCGCTTTGCCGCGCAACCTGAACAGCGGTGGCAGATTGCCAAAACACAAGATCCGGTCATCGGGCCCGGCCATCCCCGCCAAGCGACGCTCAGCTCCAAATCGAGCACACAGCGTCGCGGCAACATACTCGACGTATACATGATCCGGCAGATCGACAGGCACCTGCATGCGTGCATCAACGTGCACGATGGCCTCGACATCCGGCGGGATAGCCCGTAGCAGATCGCACAGCAGGACCGCCCCGCCCCCCTGATGCACATTGATGGCGTGGATGAACAACCTAGGCATGATCGCGAACCCTGTGCGTCAGCCGGCCCTCGGGCAGGGTCAGAATCTTGTTGCAGTAGTCGAGCGTTTCAGAACGATGGGTAATCATCAGCACCGTACGCCCCTTCATGAAATCGGCAACGACATCCATGACACAGGCTTGCGTCTGCACATCCATTGCACTGGTCGCCTCATCCAGAATGAGCACCTGAGGGTTTCGATACAGCGCACGGGCAATCGCGAGTCTCTGCCGCTGGCCGCCGGACAGACGGGAGCCCCCTTCGCCAATGCTCTCGGTCGACGCCATGAGAATCTCTGGCAGTCCCAGCCGAGAGATAAGCTCACGAGCGAGCGCCGTGTCATCGGCCGAGTGAGTGGCACTGCCTAACATCACGTTCTCGATCGCACTTGCATCCATCAAGAAAGGCTCTTGAGGCACATAAGCCACACAGGACCACCAATCCAGCTCACGCCCGGCAAGCGGCGCTCCATTGAGTGCGACAAGCCCGCTCGTCGGGGGCAGCAGACCCAAAATCATGTTGATTAACGTACTCTTGCCCGATCCAGAGGCACCCACAATCGCAAGCGAATCTCCCGCATTGAGATCGAGGTCAAGCCGGTTGATGACCAGACACCCATCGTACGCAAAGCTGGCCTGTCGCAAAGACAAGGTCTCGAGAGCAGTCAGCCCGGCAGAAGCCTGCACGCTCGTCGTTCGTATCTCACTCGGCCCACACAATGCCGCTGTCACGACCTCCACTGCCGGCCGCGCGTGCTTCAAGGACTGAAGGTGGCTAACCACTTTGCTCACCGATGGCAGCAGGCGCATCGCAGCAGCACCAAAGACAGCAAACTCACCGATCACTTGCTTCAGTGGTATCCCCTGAAGCGCATAGACCAAGAAAACCAGACCCAGGCTTACGTAAATCGCCACTTCAAACACAAAGCGAGGAAGCAGGCTAATGAAAAGCGCTTCGTTGATTGCGCTACTGGATGCATCCGTAAAGGCCTCAAACCTTCTCTGAGCCCATCCCTGCAGACTGTATATCGTCAATTCCCGAAGGCCTTGAAAAGCCTGCTGAGCAGACTGAACGATGTGGCCTTCGGCCGTTTGCTGCGTCTGCCCCAAAAGGACCATACGTCGATGCGTAGCAAGGAAAACCGATACGCCAACCACTGCGAAAACCGAAATAGCCACAAAGAATGCAATTGCATTCACAAACAACAGCACACCGCATACACAGAGTGCCGGAATGATTTCACCGAGCAAAACGAGCACAGGCATTAAAAAACGCCCCTCGACCGCATTGCAATCAACAGTAATGCTCCGAACCCAGTCCGCAGAACGCTTCCCTGCCTGTTCCTCAAAGGGAGAATGAAGGAAACGCTGAAAAAGGCGGTCCTGAAAATATTTCTTCGCCGCAATCGCCGTACGATACGAATGTCGGCCAACGACAAGAATGATGCCCGCCTTTATGACAAAGACCGCAAGTGCCGCACCAAGCAGGATGCTTCCGGGCGAGACCGAGTCAAGCCCGCCCAGGTGATCACGCAGCGCCACCCAGCGCCCATCCACGACATCATTCAGGCCCACGCTGAAGAAAGCCAGCAGCGCCGACAGGGAAAACACTTCAAGCACACCGACCGTACCAACCAGAAGGACAGCCGCATAAAAGCGACGCCTAATGGTTTTAGGCATCAAATGGAAGATCGCACGGTAGGGTGACGACACGATAGTCTGCATTTAAATGGGTTCGAACTCACAACCGGGGCACAGGCACAAAGCCTGATGCACATATCGATCCTGCGCCAGATCAGGCCGGATCAACCTGGCCCCAACACGCCACACAGCGCAACATACTCATCAGGTACGCCACAAAAACCGATCTCACTCTTCGGCAGTAGCGTGTAGCTGACCGGCATACCTTGTTCGATCAGCTCGTTATAAAGAGGGGCGACATAACACTCCCCTGCTACGCCCTGGTTTTTCAGCCGATAGGTATGCAAAGCATTTTGGAAGATACGTACCGACGCGAAGTAATACAGGCCGTTGGAACACAAGTCTGAGATCCGCTCTTTCTCTACGACGCGGGCGGCATGACCGGACTGCTCATGGCTCGGCTCGACGAAGGACCAATGCACGCCTTCGCCCCTGAACACCTCCAGATAGCCAGCCACAGCACTTCTCGCTGCATCTTTCTCAAAGTTGTAAAGGACCGTATCGATATTGAAAATAAATAGTTCCTCGTCCTCCGAGGCACACGCGAGCGACAACTCAACCGATTCGGCCTGACCTCCGGTTTCACCCGCGTGCTCGATCACCTCGAAGTGCCGCACGCCGAGTGCCTGCATGCGCTCGATGAGGAAAGCCCGATCATTGGCGTCTGCCCGGCACAGCAAAACGAACAGATCGGTATCGAAGTAGCGCCGGAACGATCCCAGCACGTGGTCGAAGACGACCTGCCCCTCTCCGCCAAGCGGAAGTTTGTACTTTGGTACGGTGTAGCCGGCATTGAAAAAACGGCTGGAGCGACCCAGCATCGGAAAAACAAACATGTCAGTTCAGCCTGTCATGGAAGGTCTCGGCATACAGCCGTATCGCGTTGGCCAGCAAGGCTGTCTGGCGACGGGCCGAGTCAGCATGCAGTGGCAACATGGCAATAAACAGAAGCGGGAGGGTCTTTTCTATCGCCCCCATGCATATCCCCGGCATGAAGCTGTGCCGCCTGAACGCGCCCTGAATCTCCTCTACGTCGTCGGCACCGAAGATCCGGAACGAAAAGTGCTGACGCTCAACGGACAGCGCATACTGCCCCGCGACGATATGGTCGTACAACCCGAGAATCGAATGGGCGAGCTTGGCCACATCGTAGACTTGGCTACCGAACACCATTCTCTGGCCGTCCTCATCGGCGCCACGCGGATCGATCAGCTTGATGGCGCGCATCCGGGAGTCGTAGAGGATATTACTCAAGCACAGATCGCCGTGCACGAAAGCGGGGACATCACCCAGTGTCATCAGGTGCGCGCTCGAATCCGCCAGTATCTGCCGAAGCGATGGAAGGCGGATGCCATTGAGCAGCAGTTCGGCATCCGCATCGAACCCAGTCTGCCGGATGAAATCCTCAAGCCGGCCGTGTGCCTTTCGTACGAAGAGCGCTTCGTTTCGCGCACCTTCGGCACACACAGGGGCATCTACAGCGCGCGAAGCATCAAGAAAGCTCGAGATCTTCATGAAGACTCGCTCCCAGAAAACAACCGTCTGGCGTCCGTAGACGAAGCTTTCGTTGAGCGGAATCGCACCGAGATACTCGATCGAGTAGAAATAGGCCCCATCCTCGACGCCATCGCCCAGGTACTGGGGGATGAATCTACGCAGAGGGGCTGGCGCATGGTCAAACCAACTGGCCTCGGCACGGATTTTCTCTCCGTTGCAGCTAAATTTCTTCAACACGGTATGATCGATTTTGAGCCGGTTGAATGCACGCTCGGTGGTAAACGACGAGCGGGCGTGAAAGTAACAGGTTGCATTCGTAAGGATATAGCAGTGATCAATCCTCGAATGCGCCACTTTCTGCCCGAACGAATACCGCTTGATCGCCCTGAAATAGTCCAGGGATTCCTCTTTCAAGCAGTGAGCGAGCACCGCCGGCTGCGACACGGAAAAAATGCCGGCCCAGACGAGATCCCGCTCGGCGCCATAGGCTTCGACCGGCAGCGCCGGCTCCAGATCCGTTTCGAAAACACCGATCATGTCCGCCTCTTGTGGCATGCTCAGCGGCAGACAACCTCCCAGCAGAAAGGTGACATTCTGCTGCGGAGGGCAATACCTGGCCAGCATCTCGGCCAATTCCTCGCCTGTACTCCCGACCCCATCGAGGATGACGATATCGACCCCTTGCTCGCTCATCCAGGCCCGCTCGGCTTCCAATACCCCAAAGCCTTCGGGGAGTGTCAGCAGGATGGGACGTGCCGGAAATGCCCGTCGCAGCATCTCCACCTGATAGACATAAAGACGACGATTGGCCAATGGCACGAAGCTCACCGGCAGATCGCCAACCTCGGCACGCAGGCTCTCGCCCACATACTGCGCGGACAGGATGACGATCATTGGGCGTTGCCGATGCCGATCAGTTGGGCGACCTCTTCCGGCGTCATGCGAGCAAACTCGTCGGGGCGCAACGCTCGGTCATCCACATAGAAGCCTTCGTGCCCGCACCACGGCTTACCCACGACGACCTCGTCGAATTCGACCTTGTGCCGTTGTAGCCAGTCGAGGATCACAGGCAGCGTGTGCACGTTGATCTTGCCGATATTGCCTTCATAGGTCCGCATATTGCGGCTGGTGTGCACCACGATCTCAAATCCGAGCGCACGATACTCCCGCAACTTGTCGATGACGGCCTGGTTCGGACGCGCATTCGGATAGTCGCCTTCGGCGTCGCACAGGGTATGGTCGAGGTCGATAATGATGCGTTTCATCAGAACCACCCCCGTTGCGTCGGATCAATCTGGTACTGCTCCAGTAACGGCTCAAGCTCGACGCCATACTCGCCCAGGTTCCACTTGCCCTTGCCGATGGCGGTTGCCACATACGGATAGACATCGTTATCGAAGTGGTGCAGCCCCCTGCGCTTGCCCGAGCGATACGAGAATGCCGCCTTCAGGCCCATTTTCTTGACGACCTTCTGGCTATTGACCTCAAGTTCCCAGATATTGACCTTCAGGTTGGCTTTCAGCACATCCATGAGGACCGTGCGACGCCAGAAACTGGGCTGGATCGAAAAAATCCATTTCGACTTTGTGCTCAGACTGTAGAGCGTCGGGCACACGGGCACCGGCTCGTACTGGCAGTCTCCGCCCTTGATGAGACGGATATGGTCAAACTGTCCGGACTGCATGAGCTCATAGTATTTCGCCAGCTTCTGGTAATCCGGTGCGGCATACAGGAACATGTCCTCGTGGTCGAAGAACACGAATTCATAGCCCTCGAGCGCCTCCAGGCAGGCAAGCAATCGCTGCGGGTAGGGACGTCCTTCTTCATAAATCAGCGGCTTGACGCTCTCGGGCAGGCCCGGATGCGCCCGGTTGACTGCGACAAAGTGCGCCATGCCTACCGAGAAATGGGTACGCATCAGGGGGAAATAGAGCTTCCAGACATCGGCACAATCGGTGTGAGAGAAGGTCAGGTGACAAATCTTGTCGTCGAAAAGTTTCATGCCCGTTTCCATTCAGTACAGATCCGATTCCATGAGTTCGACCGGCGAAGTGCCGGCGTAGTAAGCCTGATACCACTTCATTGTTCGATAGAGCCCCTCGACGCTGTTGTCGCGGGGCGGAGAGAAGCGGCGGCTGTATTTCGCCACGTTCACGCTCAGATTCAGGTCTTCTTTGACCTTTTCCTCTTCGTCGATGACCTCAAGATCCGGATAGTATTCCTTGAACAGGTCAATCACATCGCGTACGCGCGCAAAACTGCTGTCTTTGGGCCCAAGATTCCAGGCCTCGCCACTGGGGATAGCACCATCGAGTGCAGCACCTGCGATCCTCGAAATCCCCTTGACCACATCGCTCACATGCTGAAATGGGCGCGTCGCATCCATGTAGCGTACCCGGAAGCTTTTAGCACCTCGCGCAGCGTGAATCAGGTCAGGAATCAGGCGGTTGATCGACCAGTCTCCCCCGCCCACCACGTTGCCAAGACGAACGGTCTGGATATTGAGCGAACGCCCCGCGCGATGTGCGTTGTTATACGCCTTGGCGATCAATTCGGAACTGGACTTCGAGACACTGTAGACGTCACCACCGCCCAGCGGATCGGTTTCTGAGAATGGGTGTCCATCGCTGTTGTTCTCGTACACCTTGTCGCTTGTAATGCACACTGCAGCGCGTACGCTCTCAGTCAGCCTGGCGGCCTCGAGCACAGCAAGCGTGCCGAGTGCATTCGAACGGTAGGTCAGGTACGGCTGCTTGAAGGCACGCGGCACGATGGCCTGACCTGCCAAGTGCACGATCAGATCGGGCTGTATCTGCGCCACCCAATCCTGCCATGCCGCGAGATCGGATACATCACACTCGCGCTCACCATCCATCAGCGTATTCAGGCCCGCGACATCGTATAAGCGCTCGCCATAGGAACTCCGGTCATCCAGCCCGTAGACGCGCCACCCTTCACGCTTGAACAAAAAAGCGGCCCAAGCACCAATGAAGCCCATATGCCCCGTCACAAGGACGCGAGATGTCGATGTATTCATTCTGTTATTCACCCAAGTTACATTACGACGCAGTACGAAGAGTGTGCGTTACAGCAGGACTCTCATTGTTTGCCCACCGACGTGAAATCCGCCTGCCTCATAAAATGCCTGCGCTGAAGCTGCTGCCTCTAGCGAAACTTTGAAGCAACCACGTGTCCGTGCTGCCGCCACCAGTGCATCGATCAGTTGCCGGCCAACACCCTGCCCACGAACATCAGGCGCAACCACCACATCCTCGATGATGCCGGAGCGGCCGCCACGCACCCGATTCAAGATAAATATCGAGCCAAAGGCGATCACTCTGCCACCCTGCGTGGCAACACAGGCATGGCAGTCTGCCTGTGCCACAAATGCCTCGGCCAAGGCCGGCACGCTTTCCACAGCAGGCCTGTAGGCACTGAGATCCTGCAAGATGTCGATAACCGCACTCATATCTTCCGGCATGAACGTGCGGATGTGCACCGGTACTGTCACTGGCAACCCTCACCCTTCAAGTAGGTCGCGATACGCTCAGCCGCATGGCCGTCGCCGAAGGGGTTGACTGCACGGGCCATCGCTTCGAAAGCCCCTGCATCGCTGATCAGGGTCTGTGTCTCACGAATCACCTTGAGCGGGTCTGTCGTCACCAACTTGGCAGTGCCGGCCTCGATGGCCTCGGGACGCTCGCTGGTATCTCGCATCACAAGCACCGGTTTGCCCAGAGCCGGTGCCTCTTCCTGAATACCGCCGCTATCGGTCAGCACGAGCAAGCAATGACGCAGCAACCACGCAAAATCCTTGTAGTCTTGCGGTGGAATCAGAACCACATTCGGCACATCGGCCAGCTTGTGCTCGACCACGTCCTTGACCTTGGGGTTCAGGTGGACCGGATAGATGAACCTCAGTGCCGGGTTGGCCTTGGCCAGCTCATGAATACTGAAGCAGATGTTGTCGAGCCCACCACCGAAGTTCTCTCGACGATGCGCCGTGATCAGCACGAAGGGCTGCGCCTCGATGTCGAAGCCGATCTGCGAAAGCAGGCGGGCTCGCAGTTGCGCAACCTCCTCAGGGCGGCCCTCCAGGGTGCGGATCGTCAGTAGCAGCGCATCGATCACCGTATTGCCGGTCACGATGATCTCTTCCGGTGCGATCCCCTCTCGTTCGAGATTGGCCTTCGCCGCCGGCGTCGGCGCAAAATGGTGCCGGGTCGCGATCGCGACAGAGCGCCTGTTGTATTCCTCGGGAAAAGGGGAGAGCAGATTACCGGTACGCAGTCCTGCTTCCACGTGCCCGACTTCGATCTGACGGTAGAAGGCGGCCAGCGCGCCAGCCATGGCAGACGTGGTGTCGCCGTGCACCAGAACCAGATCGGGCCGCGTTGCCTCGAAGTGGGCATCGAGTGCAGGCAGTAGCCGGCTCGTGAGTTCTGCCAGCGACTGGCCAGGCGTCATCACCCTCAGTTCAACGTCGGGTTTCAGATCGAATGCGGCCATCGCGCCATCGAGCATGGTGGTGTGCTGGCCGGTACTACAGATCGTGACATCAAAATCATCCGGCTGCGCACGCAGCGCAAGCACCACGGGGGCCATCTTGATGGCCTCAGGCCGCGTTCCGATTACGACACAGACTTTCTTCAAGCTCATTCCCCGCCTCAGATGTGGATGTTCTTCTCGGCCAGCTTGCGCTGGAGCGCTCGACCCCAGTTGCCCAACCGGGGGTACTTGGCGGCCAATCGCTTGATGAACCGGATACGGGTCACGCCAGGACCGATGACCAATCCCGCCGACGCCGCACCGGCACCATCCTTGCAAAGGAGAAAACCGTTCGAGGTACAATGACGCAGCGCAGTATCAAATTTTTGCAGCGCCTCATCCCCCTGGGAAACGGCCTCTTTCGATGTCCCGAGTTTCATTGCAAGCTCCGGGTCGCTGCCCCAGATGGCCGGATCCGACTCGGGGTGCGGCGGCACCATGGTGCAAATGCCCAGGTGCTTTTGCAGCATAAACGAGAAATGCATATCCTCGCCCACCAGACGGGAAGTACCCAGCGGCGGCAGTTCGCGCCAGAAGGCACCCAACCATTCGCGCTTGAAGAACCAGGCATGGCCGACGATATCGACAACCTCGGCCTTTTCATTCGGCGCATCCCAGCCAAACGACACGAAGGGATGGTAGCGCGCGGGACTCAGAAAACGCAGACCACGTGCACCGAGCAGAGCCGGCTCCCGCGCCATCTGCTGCAGACAGCTCTCAAAGAAGCGCGGAGCCGGGAAGGTGTCATCGTCCAGCATGCAGACGTACTCTGTTTCGGCATTGATGGCGTAGGCAAAGCGGGACCATACGCCCAAGTTGTGCGAATTATTGGCCACCATCACTTTGTCGCCATAGCCGTGCAAATCCAGCTCTTCGCCGTTATTCCAAATCAGCACCCGCTCTGCGGGTACCGTCTGCGACAACACACAGTCGATCTGCTGCTTGAGGTATTGCTGGCGCTTGAAGGCGTTCAAGACAACTGTAATCATACTTTCACCATTGAAGTTGATATTCCCGATGCTGACGATAGCGCCAGGCTGCAAACCGTTCACGCAGCGTACGGGGATCAATGAGCTTGTGGTATGCACGCGTCCCCAAAGGAAGACCCATCAGGTCGTTCAGGACCGTGCCGATGTCCAAGAAGGTCAGATCCGGGCGGCTGATCCGTAGACGATGTCCCAGAACATTGGAGAGCGACGAAGCGGACGACAGGATCAGCGCCGATTGAGGCGCATGTAGCAACACAGCCAGAACAGCATCGAGCGTTTGTTGGTAGGCCGAAAAGAAATCATCCGGAATCTGGACAAGCCGCCCCTTTTCCAGACACCCCTTCAATTCGCAGCGCCAATTCCCCACCACAAGCAGATTCTCGAAAGAGGCCACTAAAAAGGGGAAAAAATCCGCACGGGCACGTAGGAAATTTGAATTCAGGAACAAATCGGAGAAGGTCATTTGGGGCGTAAAGCCACCATTGAGCCGCAACATGAATTCCCGATCGCCGATCGCGTTGTTATGCCGCGTGGGAATACCTTTGAAGTAGCCCTGCTCGCGGAAAATCGCGGAAGCCAGCAGATCGCCCCGAACATCCTGACCCCGCCTCGGATCGAAGCGCTTCTGGTCGAACTCGGGAAACTGGTTCGAGAAGCGCTTGCCGCGAAACTCCGTCACGCCGCCGGCGATGACGAGTTTGCGATTGCGCAGAACCTCGATTTCGCCGTCACTGAATCTCACGAAGGTAAATGGCGAGTGCTCGCGTACCAGGCGTTCGAAACGATCCAGGTCTCCGTCTCCGGTGGGCATCACATGCGCGTCGCCGGCCATCTCAAGTTCAGGCATCGTCAGTGGATTCAAAACAGGCCCCCGTTCTTCACGACCACGGGAAATTCAAGCAGCATCCGGTCGGCACACTCACTCACGGCCCTCAGGTCAGGATCGGCCACATCGACGAAGGCTCGCATGCATGCAGCAGTCCCGAGGGCCATGTGCAGGGAGAACGCACCGCCGCCTCGCACGAGCTGAAGATCCGGAAAGTCTAAAGAAGGCTTGCCAGCCCGAGCACTTGCAAACCCCACATACCCGGTACGGCTCCAGAGCAGGAATTTCGCCAGGGCGTTCATATAGAACCAGTCGGTACACCCGAGGTATCGATCGACGCTCGGCATGATCAGAACCGGCGCCGCGTCCTCTTCGCGGCACAACGCCGCATCCAGCGCACAGGCCATGAGATCACGCGTCCCGCGTCCCACTGTCTGCAGTGTCGTTACAACCCAACCGCCCTGTCCGTCAGAAACATGCTGGCGTACACTCCCGCCCGCCATCTGATAGATGGTGCCAAGGGGCAGCGGCGATTCACTCAAAAGGCGAGCCATCGCGGCATCGTCCGCCTCATGAAGCAGCAGCACGAGCGGCTGCGGATTGATCAACTGGCCGGACTGGGCAGAAAGCTCGAAGTCCTCGTGGGTCAAAAAGCGGACACGATCCCGTAACCCCTCTGACAAAATGAAGTACTTGAGCAGGGCGTGGATATTGAGCGCCTGGAATGTGGGAAAAACCGGCGCTTTCGCCACGAATCCCGGGACACAAGAATTCTCGGCAGTCAGCGGTGGCTGCGAGAGAAAACGCTGTATCGGCAGCGTCAGTCGACGCACAACCCGCTGCGGAAGGGTATTACCCCGTGCACAATTCTGTACACCCAGCACGAATTTAGAGATCAAGGCATGAATGCGCTGTCCGACAGGATGCGAACGCCAGACTGCGAAGCGTGTCTTGATGCATGCCCGCGGCCAGCCATCTCCGGAAAACAGCGCTATATAGCAGTTTCGCCCGGCAAGGGAATCGAGCACAAAAGCGTCAAAACGGCCAAAGCGGCGTGCATCGTGCCATGGCGCCAGTACCCACATGTCGGCATACCCCTCGTCCACCTCGGAAAAATAGGACAAATAGAGGTAATCCTCCGGCAGCGAGGCATCCGCAACCAGCTGGTTGACCTGCTCACCGCCCGTCTGCCCCAGATCCCAGCGGGTGATCAGGACCTGCCCTCCCGAAGAGGGAAGTTCATCCATGAGCGCCACGGCACGTGCGCGCGATCGTGCATTACCGAGCACGGATTGGATGGAGACATTCTTCCAGGTCGACGTCAGACGGTCCAAGCCTCGCTCGAAACGGTCGGGAGGCTCTATTTGCCGCATGAACTCCGGATAGAAACAGGCCTGCTGTTCATGACGCTCAAGCTGCGGCCCGTAGACCGTGCGCGCCAGATGTGCCAGATCCGGATTCCAGCTATGAGCAACGATTTGACGAACCGGCTTACCTGCCGGCAGCTTCTTCTGCAATTCGACAAAGCCACGCCAGAATGGCCGCAGATCGGCCGATTGAGGCCTGCACAAATGCCCTGACAGTACGAGTGTCAGTTCAGTGTCGGCCATCGGTGCACTCCAACACTTGCAGAAACTGCCTCGAAATATCCAGACCCGGGGGGTTCTCCCCATGCGCCGTCCGTTCGGCAAGCAGATTGGACAAGCAAGCACGAAGCGAGTGCTTGATGGCTGCCAGATCATCGGCCTGGACGGCGTCCCCGCCGCAGGACTTGATCAACACCTGCAATTCATCGTTGTTGATCAGACCGAACACCGGCAATTTGAGATTCAGATAGTCGTAGGTCTTGTACGGAATCGTTTCTCGACTGCGTTCATCCACATGCTGCACCAGCAGCAGACAAGATGCCTGCCTAGCACGCAGAAGAGCGTCAACACGGTCGAGTGCATCGAGCGACTGAAAATCGGCGCGAGCCAGGTAACGGGACTTCGTCTCGCAATAGACTGCACCGAGGTTGACGACACGGACAGCCCGGGCTGGCTCGAAACCTTCTTGATGCAAGGCATCGAGCGCATCGAAGAACAAATCGAGGTTGCGTGAGCCGTATAGCGTGCCCAGGTGCAAAAACTCGAATACATCGCGCTTGCCACGCTCGCCGGATGATACAGGCGGCACGAATTGCCACGCCCCCGGATACACACCAACAATCTTTCCGGCATGTTCGGGGTTGCGCTCGCGCGCCAGTCGCGCCGCTTCTGCCGTCACATAGACGGCTCGGGTCGAATGTTTGGCCAGCCAAGCCTCGATCCGTGCAGAGATGCGCCGTGTCATGCTAGACCGGACCATTGTGGCACCCAGCAGCGGGTCCTGGAACTCACAGAACAGGCGCCCCCCTGTCAGACAGACGACGGCGCCCCCGATGACCTGAGCGGAAGTCGGCCCACCGGTGCAGAAGACGTCACGCACGCGATAACGCAACTTGAGGTAAAGCGCCACGGGCAAGGCGGTAATCAGCCATGACCATCGTCCCGCACTGATACCTTTTGTGATTTTGCGAAGTACAAAGTCGATGATATTGCCGAAGAGCAAAGCAAATGGCAGGAACACATGCATGCCAAGGGGAACCGTCTCCCCGCCAGCCCTCAACTCCTTGATCTCTTCTTTATAGTCATTCCAGGACAGCGAAGGCACCCTGACATAGCGAACCCCCGGCCGATTGGCGACATGGCTCCCCATCCCGGTGAGCACGACGGTTTCCCGCCCGGCCGCCTCCAGAACACGAATCTTGTCATCCGCCCACTCCGCCGGGCAATTGCCGCGGATGCCGGTGAAGAAGCTCAGAAACAGCAACGGAGTCACGTGAGGCTCACTTTGATGTGCACAGTCATTTTGTACTTCGAGTGTGTTTTGCTTCACGAGCGCGACTCGCAATCGGCCAGTTCGCAGGCAGATCTCAAGGCATCAATCACACGTACCTGATCCGACTCGCTCATCCCGATCCAGATCGGCAATCTGACGATCTGCTCCGAAAGCTGATTGGTATTGATCAAATCGCCATGAATACGGCTAAAGCGCTCACCGGCAGGCGAGGCGTGGAGCGGCACATAGTGAAACAGCGCATGGATGCCGTTACGCTTCATCTCGCTCAAAACGCGTTTGCGATCCACCCCGCTGTTAAGGAGCACATAGAACATATGGGCGTTGTGCTTGCATTCGGCCGGGACATGAGGGCGACGTAAAAATCCCGCCTGCGCCAGCGGCTCGGTTAAGAGGTGATATCGATCCCAGATCCGGCAGCGCTGCTCGGTGATTTCGGTCGCCTGCTCCAACTGCGCCAAAAGAAAGGCGGCAATCAGCTCTCCCGGCAAAAACGAGGAGCCAACGCTTTGCCAAGTATATTTATCCACCTCTCCCCTGAAGAAGCGACTGCGATCCGTCCCCTTCTCCCGAATGATTTCTGCCTGGATAGCGTACTCGGCACGATTGACCAGAAGCGCCCCGCCTTCGCCGCTGATCACATTCTTGGTCTCATGAAAACTGAATGCCCCCAGATCACCGATCCCCCCTAGCGGCATCCCCTTGTAGCTTGCCATGACGCCCTGCGCCGCATCCTCAATCACACACAGCGAGTGACGACGCGCAATATCCATGATCGAATCCATCTCACAGGCTACGCCTGCGTAATGGACAGGGACAATTGCCCGGGTTCGATCCGTTATGGCCGCCTCGATCTTGGTCTCATCGATGTTGAGCGTATCGGCACGGATATCCACGAAAACAGGCACAGCCCCGCGCAACACAAATGCGTTCGCTGTAGAGACAAAAGTGTACGAAGGCATGATGACTTCGTCACCGGGCTGAATATCGATCAGCAGCGCAGCCATTTCAAGTGCGGCGGTACAGGAGTGGGTCAACAGCGCTTTGTGGACACCCACGTTCGACTCCAGCCACTGGTGACACTGCTTGGTAAACCAACCATCGCCGGCAAGCATATTCCGCTGCTTGGCATCACGGATGTACTCGATCTCAAAACCCGTCATGTAAGGACGATTAAAAGGAATGGGATTCATACGAATATTTACGTAAGTTAAGGAGCGTGACTGCTTCCGCCGCCCTTGTTGCCGAGAGAAAAAGGTTGCGATTTCTTGACGGAAAGAGTCATTGCGAGCGAAAAAGCAAGAAGCTGCTCCAATGAAAATAAGTATGCGTCAAATCCATTATGAAAAAAGCCCAGCGTCACGAAATAGATCCAAACCGCACGCCCTGCGGTGTTGAGTTTTTTGAAAAATCGGCACAAAAAAACCATCCACGCCGCCGTTATCAAGACACCGAAATTAATGATGCTGTTGAGCGGCCAACTATGCGGACGCACCAAAGTACCATCCCCCAATAAAAAACCGGCCCCAAAATACCCCTCACCGGTCAGCAGTAGGAGGGGATTGGCGGATAGGTGAGCCATGTATGCACTCAAAATACTGATTCGCCCGCCCGGATCACCAAAAAAACCGGGGCGACCGGAAATGAAGGCTGCAGCAAAAATCACCGCCCCCCCTTCGGCAAGAGAGAAGAGGCCGATTCGTTTTAATCTCAACATAAAGCATACTGCGACGACCAGCGCCAGCAGCACCGCCCTTGCCCCCGACATTACCAACGCAAACACCAGAAACATCATGCAAGCCAGAACCTTGACACCGAGCCCGCGCGCGGCTAACAAGTAAAGCAGTGCCATACCGCAGAGATACGAGTAAGCAATTCGATCCCTGCCAAAACCTCTAAATGATTCCCCCCTAAACAGACCATCGTTACTCGCTCTGTCAATGATGAACTGAAATTTCTCCGGGAGGACATCAAGCATATTCGCCAAATGCAGCGCAAACAGGAAAAAGATTGGGGTAATTAAATAGATAAGCAGCGCAGGGAATACATATCGGTCAAACCAGTCCTCATGCTCTCCCGACAAGGCAGGCATCCACTGATTTATCCAAACAACAAAAAATATCGCTGCAAATATCCCGGGCGAAACTTTTTCAGTACTTACTTGAATTGCCGCCTCAATCAGTACAGCCACGACGGGAATCGTGAATAAATTACTTCTCTGAATGAAGTTTCGACCTGACTGCGCCAGCGACTGAGCAACCACGCATAGTGCGATCAAAGGGTAAAACACCCTTGGCAACCAAATCTCCAAGGCGTAGCTAACGGTATAGGCCTCATTAGCATGATGACCCGAAGCACTCATGGATTCGACGAATCCGACTCCTTGCACAACTGAAAATGCAAGGAGTAACAAAGCCATGAGCGAATACTCCGGCAAACAAGTCTGTTTTAAGATTACTGAGCGCAAAAAAAGCAAGACGATTTGGCAAACCAGAAAGTGGTGGTTGCACGCCCCTCGAATGACGCCAACAAGCAGAGGGCCGCCCATTAATTACCTGCACACTACCGCTCTGTCACTTCACGATCAGCAAGCGTTGCAAGAGAAATCTAACAGAGAAAGGATCAAGGCTTGTTAGAGCAGGAACTTGCCGTGAAAAGCCTAACGACGTCGCCATTTTCCCATATTGTTATATATTTGAGAAATATCGGCAACACCTCGGCTTTGTTAATGGCATGGACGCTCCCTCCCCGACCGGGTAGTCCGGTGAGATATCAAGGGGAAGGTCACCCGTAAAAACAGGCCTCTTTGGTAGTATCGGGTGGTGGACCGAAGGAGGATCGAACTCCCGACCTCCGCATTGCGAACGCGGCGCTCTCCCAGCTGAGCTATCGGCCCACGAGTGATTGATTATAGCGCACCCAAGCGGCATGCAGGCAAGGTGTCCACCTCCGGATAGCGCGCGGCATCACCCCTGCCCCGCCCCCGCCACGGCACGCCGGAGGCGGTCGACTACGGCGGTCCACTCGGGACCCGACGGGATGGCTTCGACGACGATCAGGTCGACGCCCGTATGGTCCATGTCGCGCAGGGCGGCGTAGAGGTCGTGGGCATAGCCGACCGGATCGGCGGGCATCAGGCGCCAGGCGTGGGGCATGCCGGCTTGCGGCGGTTGGTTGGCGCTGATCACGGCGCACTTGCCGCCGCGATGGCGCTGGGCGTTGAGAAAATCGAGCAGGCGGTCGGCGGCGACCATGCGCAGCGGGGTGACCGGGGCGTAATGCGCTTCCAGCGAGCCGGAGACGCGCGGGGCGCCGGCACTGGTTTCGATATCCGGCAAGCGTCCGAGCACCGCTTCAAGATGCAACGGGGAAATATGGCCGGGACGCAGGACGACCGGCGCGCCGCGCGAGCAATCGATGATGGTGGATTCGATCCCGACGGCACAGGGGCCGCCATCGAGAATGAGCGGTACGCGCTCGCCCAGCTCTTCGGCAACGTGGGCGGCAGTGGTCGGGCTGATGCGGCCGAAACGGTTGGCAGACGGGGCAGCAATCCCGGCCGGCTTGCCCGGCGAGGCCAGCGCAAAGCGGCGCAAGAGCTCAAGCGCCACCGGATGCCCCGGCACGCGCAAACCGACGGTATCTTGCCCCCCGGTCACGGTCGACGGCACCCAGGCCTGCTTTTTCAGGATCAGGGTGAGCGGACCGGGCCAGAAGGTTTCCATCAATTCCCAGGCAACCTCCGGCACCGCCTCCGCCCATTGGTCGACGGCATCGTGCCCGGCGATGTGCACGATCAGCGGGTGGTCGGCCGGGCGCCCCTTGGCCGCGAAGATTTTGGCCACCGCCGTCGGGTTGGCGGCATCCGCCCCCAAGCCATAGACCGTCTCGGTCGGCAGCCCCACGAGTTCGCCCGCGAGCAGCAGGTCGACCGCGCGACGGTAATCTTCGTCAGCGGGCGTCATCAGTCCTGAATGCCGATCGCGGCGCGTGCGGCCAGCGCAGCCTGCTGGACTTGCTCGGGATTGTCGCCAATCACCGTAAAGTGCCCCATCTTGCGGCCCGGACGGGCGTGGTGCTTGCCGTAGAGGTGCAGCTTCAGATTTGGGATGGCGTAGAGCTTGGCCCAATCCGGTTCGCGGTAGGTATCGCCGTCGTACCAGAGGTCACCCAGCAGATTGACCATGACCGAGGCCGAGTGGGCGCGCGACTCACCGAGCGGCAGGCCGCACAGGACGCGCACCTGCTGCTCGAACTGGTCGGTGACGCAGGCATCAAGGGTGTAGTGACCGCTGTTGTGCGGGCGCGGTGCCATTTCGTTGACCAGCAGTTGGCCACGGCTGACGAAGAACTCGACGCCCATGGTGCCGATGTAGCCGAGCTTCTCGGCGATCCGGGCCGCGATGTCCTCGGCGTCGCTCGTCATGCAACCCGTCGTCCGGGCCGGCACGATGGAGACATCGAGGATGCCCTTGGTGTGCTGGTTCTCACCGGTCGGGAAGCAGGCGATCTTGCCATCTGCGCCGCGCGCCAGGACAACCGAGACTTCGTAGTCGAGCGGCAGGCGCTGCTCGAGCACGCATTGCTCGCCCTTGAACTGAGCGAAGGCCAGCAGGGCTTCCTGAATGTTGTTGACCGTGGCCTGCCCCTTGCCGTCATAGCCAAAGCGGGCCACCTTGAGGATGGCCGGGAAGAGGCTTGCCGGCGCGGATTTCAGGTCATTTTCCGTGTCGACCGTCAGGAAGGGCCCATGCGGGAAACCGTTGTCGCGCAGGAAGGATTTTTCGCTGACCCGATGCTGGCAGATCGCCACCGCCCCGGCGTGCGGACGCACCGGGACGAACTTGGCGAGGTAGTCCAGCGTATCTGCGGGCACATTCTCGAACTCGGTCGTGATCGCCGCGCAGCCTTGGGCGAACTCATCCAGCGCCGCGTAATCGTCGTAGGCGACGCAGAAATGGCGCTCGGCAATCTGGCCGGCCGGGCTGTTCTTGTCCGGATCGAGGACCCAGACCTGATAGCCCATTTCGTGGGCGGCGGAAACGAAGAAGCGGCCAAGCTGGCCGCCACCGAGCATGCCCAGCGTTGCGGGCGGAAGAATCATCGTGGTGCTCAAGACATCAACCTCATCGGCACGAAGCAAATTGGCGCTATTTTGACGGTCGACCGTCGGGAATCACACTTCCGGCAGTTTCATGGCCAGCACCTTGTCGGTCTGGGCCTGACGGAAAGCCTGCAGTTTGGCGTTCAGGGCCTCATCTTCGTTGGCCAGCATGGCCACGGCGAAAAGGGCGGCATTGGCGGCACCGGCTTCGCCGATGGCGAAGGTGGCCACCGGAATGCCCTTCGGCATCTGCACGATGGAGTGCAGCGAATCGACGCCGGACAAGGCGCGCGACTGGACCGGCACACCGAGCACCGGCACCGTGGTCTTGGCCGCCAGCATGCCCGGCAGGTGCGCTGCGCCACCGGCCCCGGCGATGATCGCCTTGAGGCCGCGCGGGGCGGCTTGCTCGGCGTATTCGTAGAGCAGATCCGGCGTGCGGTGCGCGGAAACGACGCGGGCTTCGAAGGCGACGCCGAAATCCTTCAGGATGACGGCGGCGGCCTGCATGGTCGGCCAGTCGGAGTCGGACCCCATGACGATGCCGACGGAAATCTTCTTGTCAGTCATGAGCGAATCCCTGCCTTGCGTTCAGCGGCCTCGATGGTGTTGGCCAGGAGCATGGTGATGGTCATCGGGCCGACACCGCCCGGGACCGGGGTGATCTGGCCGGCAACGGCGAGGCAGTCCTCGTAATCCACGTCGCCACAGAGTTTGCCGTCCGGCAGACGGTTGATACCGACGTCGATGACGACGGCGCCCGGCTTGATCATGTTGCCCTTGACGAACTTCGGCTTGCCGACGGCGGCAACGACGATGTCGGCGCGCTGGGTGTGAAAGTTCAAATCCTTGGTCTTGGAGTGACAGACGGTGACGGTGGCGCCGGCGTTGATCAGCAGCATCGCCATGGGCTTGCCGACGATGTTGGAGCGGCCGATCACGACGGCTTCCTTGCCGGTCAGGTCGACATTGCCCTTCTCGAACATCTTCATCACGCCATACGGGGTGCAGGGGATGAAGCGCGGCGCGCCTTGCGATAGGGCACCGACGTTCTCGGCATGGAAGCCATCGACGTCCTTCTCGGCGGAAATCGCTTCCAGGACCTTTTCTTCGTCGAAATGCTTGGGCAGCGGCAACTGCACCAGAATGCCGTGGATGGCTGGATCGGCGTTCAGCTCGGCGATCTTGTCGAGCACGACCTGCTGATCGACAGCGGTGTCGTAGACGATCTTTTCGGAATGCATGCCGATGGCCAGGCAGCCATTGACCTTGTTCTTCACATACACCTGGGAGGCCGGGTCTTCACCCACCAGAATCACCACCAGACCGGGCTTGTGCCCTTGGGCAGCCAGCGTCTCAACGCGTGCCTTGAAACTCTGACGAAGTTCTTCCGCCAGGGCCTTGCCGTCGATAATTTGTGCCGTCATCGTCGCATCCACGAAAAGAAAACGGGAAAGGCAACGGCCTTTCCCTTTGATTTGCCGCGCATTTTAACAGAATCAGGCGAGGACTGCCGCAGCCTCCCCCACTGCGGCCCTGCCCGCAGCGAATGCCTGTCTGTTCAACGCAACGACGGCCTCGCCCTTGCGCGCAAAACGACGTAGCACGCAGGCGAGCAAATCCTCGGCAGCAAAGGGCAGATGATCGGCAATGGCGCCCAGCATCACGGTATTACCCAGGCGAATATCGCCCAGATCGAGCGCGATGCGGGTTGCGTCAAACGCCACCACCGGCGTACTGGCTGCGCGCATCTCGCCAACCGGGTCGGCGGGGTAATCGAACAAGCCCAACTCAACCACGGGCGGGACGAAGCGCGAATCGTTCACCAGCGCCAGCGCGCCGGCACGCAGCATATGGCGCCAGCGCAGCCCTTCCGCCGCCTCGAAGGCGAGCAGCACATCCGCGTCGCCCGGCGCAATCTGCGGCGAGAGCACACGCGGCCCAAAGCGCAGATGCGACGAGACCACACCGCCGCGCTGCGCCATCCCCGCCACTTCGGTCTTCTTGGCGTCCTGCCCGAGCGCGATGGCGGCCTCGGCCAGAATCTCCGTCGCCGTCATGACGCCCTGGCCGCCGATGCCGACCACCAGAATATTGCTTGTTCCCGCCTTCATTTGCGTCAGCGCCATCACGCACACCCTCCGCCGGTACAGCCCGGCCGCATGAAGTTGACCGGCGCGCTCGGCACCCAATGCTGGATCGCATCCGGCGCACAGGGCTGCAGACACAAGCCACAGCCGGTGCACACCGAGGACTCGATGCGCACGAAAGCAAGATCCACCGTTCGCCCATTCGGTTTGACGGCCTGATCGCGGCGCGTCACATGGATGGCCGGACAGCCGACTTCCAGGCAGTTGCCGCAACCGGTGCACTTGTCGTCCTCCACCGCGTAAGGCTTGAGCTTGTGGTAGGCCTTGGTCAGCACGCAGGGCTGGTCGGTGATGATCACAGAAACCTCGGGCACTTTGACTTCCTCGCGCACGGTCTTGAACAAAACCGGCAGTTCGTAGGGGTTGACCGTATGGATGCGCTCTTTTTTCACGCCAAGCGCTTCGCAGAGCTTGGCGAAATCGACGCGCGGCGTTTCGTCGCCATGAATATTGAAACCATTGCCCGGATTATCCTGGCCGCCGGTCATGCCGACGGCGCGGTTGTCGAGCAGGAGCACCGTGACGTTGCCCTTGTTGTACACCATGTCGAGCAGGCCCTGCATGCCCATGTGCAGGAAGGTCGAATCGCCGATCACGGCCACCACGCGCTTGTCCTGATCGGCCTCGCCGCGCCCCTTGTCCATACCGAGCGCGATGCCCATGGAGGCGCCCATCGAGACGCAAGTATCGAGCGCATTCCACGGATGGCCGGCACCCAGCGTGTAACAGCCGATATCACCGGAAATATTGAGATTGCGCACCTGGGAGAGGGTGTAATAAACCCCGAGGTGCGGGCAGGCCACGCACATCGTCGGCGGCCGCGGGAAAATCTGCGCCGCGACTGGCGGCGCAGGCGGCACCGGCTCGCCCAACAGCCGCGCGATGGCCGGACGCAGCACGGCCGGCGACAACTCACCCTGCACGGGCAGGATGGCCTTGCCGATCACGGGCAAGCCCGCCGCCTTCAATTCGGTTTCGACCAGCGGCTCGACTTCCTCGACCACCACCACCTGATCGACCAGGGCCGCCAGCGCGCGGCAACGCTCCACCGGCACCGGACAAGAAAACCCCAGTTTCAACACCGGCGCATCCGGAAAGGCTTCGCGGACATGCATGTAAGCCGGCCCGGAAGTAATGAAGCCCACGCGGCGATCCGTTCCCGTCTCCAGCACGTTATAGGGGGATATTTCGGCCTGTTCACGCAGTCGACCATCGCGCTCGAACATCAGGGGAATGCGCTTGCCGGCATTGCCCGGCACCATGACAAAGCGGCCGGGCGATTTCTGGAAGCCCTTGCCGGTGCGAGGCTGACGCTCGCCCACCGTGACCAAGGCCTTCACGTGATTGATGCGCGTGGTCATGCGCAGAATGACCGGCACCTCGAACTGCTCGGACAGCTCGAAAGCAGCCAGGGTCATCGCGTAGGCCTCCTGCGAATCCGCCGGCTCGAACACCGGCACATGCGCAAAACGCCCCCAGTAGCGCGAATCCTGTTCGTTCTGGGAAGAAGAAAGCCCGACATCGTCGGCAATGGCGATGACCAAGCCGCCAACCACACCGGTCAGCGTCAGGGTCATCAGCGCATCGGAGGCGACGTTCATGCCCACATGCTTCATGCAGCAAAAGGCGCGCGACCCCGCGTATGCGGCGCCGATGGCCACCTCCAGCGAGACCTTCTCGTTGACCGACCACTCGGCATACAGATCCGGGTAGGTCGCGATCACTTCCAGCATCTCGGTGGCCGGGGTGCCCGGATAGGCTGCCGCCACCTTGACGCCGGCCTCCCAGACCGCGCGCGCCACAGCCTCGTTACCGGACAACAACAGCCGGCTCGCCGCCGGCGCAGGCATCACTGCAGCCATCCCACTCCCCCCTCTGGAAAGCATCCATTCTAGGAAGGCCCACGCAACGCGTATTGATACAAATCAACACACAACAACAAACAAATTTGTATCACAAAAAAACACCTCACCCCATTCAAATATTATTGCACGATGCGAATTCTGTTTTTACAATGCGAAACATGCTGTAGGTGTAAACACGGGGTGCGATCCACCCTGCAACGCGTTAGAGTTGTCCTGCTCAGCGGCAGGACCCAATGAAAAACCAACGTAGGAGACTAACCATGGCCGACCAGCCGAACGCCCAGCCTGTAGATCTGGACCCGCAGGAAACCAAAGAATGGATTGACGCCCTCGAAGGCGTCATCGCCCAGGAAGGTGCCGACCGCGCGCACTACCTGATCGAGAAGCTCATTGGTCAAGCCCGCGAAGACGGCATCGACATCCCTTACTCGGCCAATACCGAGTACATCAACACCATTCCCGCCGACCGCCAGCCCAAGTATCCGGGTAACCCGGACATGGAGATCAAGATTCACTCCTATATCCGCTGGAACGCCATGGCCATGGTCGTCCGTGCCAACAAGCACACCAACGTGGGCGGCCACATTGCCTCCTTCGCCTCTGCCGCCGCCCTCTACGACGTCGGCTTTTCGCATTTCTGGAAGAGCATCGACCATGAAACCGGTGGCGACCTGATCTTCTTCCAGGGCCACTCCGTGCCGGGCGTCTATTCCCGCGCTTTCATGCTGGGTCGCCTGACCGAGTCGCAGATGGACAACTTCCGTCAGGAAACCGACGGCAAGGGCATCTCCTCCTACCCGCACCCGTGGCTGATGCCGGATTTCTGGCAGTTCCCGACCGTCTCGATGGGCCTCGGCCCGATCCAGGCCATCTACCAGGCCCGTTTCATGAAGTACCTGGCTTCGCGCGGCCTGATCGACGCCGCCAAGGCCGAACAGCGCAAGGTCTGGGCCTTCCTCGGCGACGGCGAGACCGACGAGGTCGAATCGCTCGGCGCCATCGGCATGGCCGGCCGTGAAAAGCTGGACAACCTGATTTTCGTCATCAACTGCAACCTGCAGCGCCTGGACGGCCCGGTGCGCGGTAACGGCAAGATCATTCAGGAACTCGAATCCGAATTCCGCGGTGCCGGCTGGAACGTCATCAAGCTGATCTGGGGCACCCACTGGGATGCGCTGTTCGCCCGCGACAAGAAGGGCATCCTGAAGAAGCGCATGATGGAACTCTGCGATGGCGAGTACCAGACCTTCAAGGCCAAGAACGGCGCCTACGTCCGTGAAAACTTCTTCAATACGCCGGAACTGCGTGAGCTGGTCGCAGACTGGACCGACGACGAGATCTGGAACCTGAACCGTGGCGGCCACGACATCTTCAAGATCTTCTCCGCCTACAACGCCGCCGTCACCCACAAGGGCGCACCGACCCTGATCCTGGCCAAGACCATCAAGGGCTTCGGCATGGGCCAGGCCGGTGAGGCCATGAACATTTCCCACCAGCAGAAGAAGATGGACAAGGAGCAGATCGGCCGCTTCCGTGACCGCTTCAACCTGCCGGTGCCGGACGACAAGCTCGAAGAGCTGCCCTACCTGAAGTTTGCGGAAGACAGCCCGGAATACCAGTACATGCGCGATCGTCGCCTGGCCCTCGGCGGTTTCCTGCCGAAGCGTCGCCAGAAGGCCGAGCCGCTGGCCATTCCGAGCCTCGACAAATTCGATGCCCTGCTCAAGGCCTCCGGCGAAGGCCGCGAACTGTCCACGACCATGGCCATCGTGCGCATCATGAACATGCTGTTGAAGGACAAGCAGGTCGGCCGTAACGTCGTGCCCATCGTGCCGGACGAATCCCGCACCTTCGGCATGGAAGGCATGTTCCGCGCCGTCGGCATCTGGAACCAGCAAGGCCAGAACTACGTGCCGGAAGATCATGACCAGCTCATGTTCTACAAGGAATCGAAGGACGGCCAGGTGCTCCAGGAAGGCATCAATGAATCCGGCGCCATGAGCGACTGGATCGCGGCTGCCACCTCGTACTCCGTACATGGCGTGCAGACCATCCCGTTCTACATCTGCTACTCGATGTTCGGCCTGCAGCGCGTCATGGACCTCTGCTGGGCTGCCGGCGACCAGCGTGCCCGCGGCTTCCTGATCGGCGGCACCGCCGGTCGCACCACCCTGAACGGTGAAGGCCTGCAGCACGAAGACGGCCACAGCCTGATCCTGTCGAACCTGATCCCGAACTGTGTTTCCTACGACCCGACCTTCCAGTACGAAGTCGCGGTCATCACCCAGGACGGCCTGCGCCGCATGCACGTCGAACAGGAAGACGTGTTCTATTACCTGACGGTGATGAACGAGAACTACGAGCATCCGGAAATGCCGGCCGGCGCCGAGGCTGACATCATCAAGGGCATGTATGCCTTCAAGAAGGGTGGCGCGGGCGATCTGCGCGTCCAGCTGCTGGGCTCCGGCACCATCTTCCGCGAAGTCATCGCCGCCGCCGACCTGCTCAAGAACGACTGGGGCGTCGAAGCCGACATCTGGGGCTGCCCGTCCTTCAACGAGCTGGCCCGTGACGGCCAGGATACCGCCCGCTGGAACCTGCTCCACCCGCTGGAAGCACCGAAGCTGTCGCACGTCGAGCAGAAGCTCGCTGGCAGCACCGGCCCGGTCATCGCCGCCACCGACTACGTCAAGCTCTTCGCCGAGCAGATCCGTCCCTTCGTCAAGGGCACCTATGTGACCCTGGGCACCGATGGCTTTGGCCGTTCCGACACCCGCGAGAAGCTGCGTCACCACTTCGAGGTCGATCGTCACTGGGTCACGCTGGCAGCCCTGAAGGCACTGGCTGACGAAGGCAAGATCGAGCGCGAAAAGGTTGCCGCCGCACTGGTCAAGTACAACCTGGATCCGGCCAAGCCGAATCCGATGTCGGTTTAAGGGAAGGAGACCAACATGAGCCAAATCATCGAAGTCAAAGTCCCGGACATTGGCGATTTCGACAGCGTGCCGGTCATCGACCTGTTCGTGAAAGTCGGCGACAGCATCAAGGTTGACGACGCCATCGCCACCCTCGAATCCGACAAGGCCACCATGGACGTGCCGAGCACGGTCGCCGGCACGGTCACCGAAGTGCTGGTGCAACTCGGTTCCAAAGTCAGCGAAGGGTCGCTGCTGATCAAGGTCGACACCGGCGCCGCCGGTGCCGTGGCCGCGCCTGCCGCTGCCCCCGCAGCCGCCCCGGCCCCCGCTCCGGCTGCTGCACCGGCGCCGGCCGCTCCCGCAGCCGCTGGCGCACTGGTTGAAGTCAAGGTGCCGGATATCGGCGACTTTACCGACGTGCCGGTCATCGACCTGTTCGTCAAGGTCGGCGACACGATCAAGGTGGATGACGCCATCGCCACCCTCGAATCCGACAAGGCCACCATGGATGTGCCGAGCACCGTGGCCGGCACGGTCAAGGAAGTACTCGTTCAGCTGGGTTCCAAGGTCAGCGAAGGTGCGCTGCTGATCAAGGTCGAAACGGGGGCCGCCGCGGCTGCCGTTCCGGCTGCTGCAGCACCCGCCCCGCAGGCGGCCGCACCGGTCGCTGCCCCGGCGCCGGTTTCTGCCCCTGCCGCAGCGTCGACCGCCGCCGCTCCGGTTGCGCTGGCCCCGGCCCTGCCGATCGGCGCCAAGGTCCACGCGTCGCCGTCGGTCCGTGCCTATGCCCGCGAACTGGGCGTTGATCTGTCCAAGGTGCCGGCGACCGGTCCGAAGAACCGCATCGTCAAGGAAGACCTGACCAAGTACGTCAAGGGCGTGATGTCCGGCGCCATTTCCGGCCCGGTTGCCTCCGCCTCGGGCGGTGTCACCGGCGGTGGCGTGCTCGATCTGCTGCCCTGGCCGAAGGTCGATTTCGCCAAGTTCGGCGAAATCGAGGTCAAGCCGCTGTCGCGCATCAAGAAGATTTCCGGCCAGAACCTCTCCCGCAACTGGGTGATGATCCCGGCCGTGACCTATCACGAAGATGCCGACATCACCGATCTGGAAGCCTTCCGCGTGCAACTGAACAAGGAAAACGAAAAGGGTGGCGGCGCCAAGCTGACCATGCTCGCTTTCCTGGTCAAGGCCTGCGTCAAGGCATTGCAGAAGTTCCCGGAGTTCAACGCCTCGCTCGACGGCGACAACCTGGTGATGAAGAAGTACTTCAACATCGGTTTCGCAGCCGACACCCCGAACGGTCTGGTCGTCCCGGTGATCAAGAACGCCGACAAGAAGTCGGTCTTCGAAATCGCCCAGGAGTCCGGCGATCTGGCCAAGCTGGCGCGTGACGGCAAGCTGAAGCCGGCCGACATGTCCGGCGCCTGCTTCACGATTTCTTCGCTCGGCGGCATCGGTGGCACCTACTTCGCCCCGATCGTCAATGCGCCGGAAGTCGCCATTCTAGGCGTCAACAAGTCGACCATGAAGCCGGTCTGGGACGGCAAGCAGTTCGTGCCGCGCCTGACCCTGCCGATGTCGCTGACCGCCGACCATCGCGTCATCGACGGCGCCCTGGCCACCCGCTTCAACGTCTATGTCGCCCAGCTGCTGGCCGACTTCCGCCGCGTGGCGCTGTAAGGGGAGATGAGCATGAGTCTCGTTGAAGTCAAAGTCCCGGATATCGGCGATTTCTCCGACGTGCCGGTGATCGACCTGTTCGTCAAGGTCGGCGACACGATCAAGGTGGATGACGCCATCGCCACCCTCGAATCCGACAAGGCCACCATGGATGTGCCGAGCCCGGTCGCGGGCACGGTCAAGGAAGTGCTGGTCCAGCTGGGTTCGCGCGTCAGCGAAGGCGCCCTGCTGATCAAGGTCGAGGCCGGCGCCAGCGACGCCGCTGCGGCACCTGCCGCGCAAGCCGCACCGGCCCCGGCGGCTGCCCCCGTGGCAGCGCCGACGGCCGCCAGCCATGCCGGCGGTGCCGACATCGAGTGCGACATGCTCGTGCTCGGCGCCGGCCCCGGCGGCTACTCGGCCGCCTTCCGTTCGGCCGACCTCGGCTTGAAGACGGTCATCGTCGAGCGTTACGCCACGCTCGGCGGCGTCTGTCTGAACGTCGGCTGCATCCCGTCCAAGGCCCTGCTGCATGTCGCTGAAATCATCGACGAAGCCAGTCATGCCAATGACCTGGGTGTCACCTTCGCGGCGCCGCAAGTCGATATCGACAAGCTGCGCGCCCACAAGGAAAAGGTCGTCGGCAAGCTGACCGGCGGTCTGGCCGGCATGGCCAAGGGCCGCAAGGTCGAGGTCGTGCGCGGCTACGGTGCCTTCATCGACCCGAACCACATCGAGGTCGAGGTGACCGACGGTGCCGGCCAGGACAAGACCGGCACCAAGAAGGTCGTGAAGTTCAAGCAGTGCATCATCGCGGCCGGCTCGGCCGCCGTGCATCTGCCCTTCATCCCGCGCGACCCGCGCATCGTTGACTCCACGGGCGCCCTCGAACTGCGCTTCGTACCGGAAAAGATGCTGGTCATCGGCGGCGGCATCATCGGTCTGGAAATGGCCACCGTCTATTCGACGCTGGGCGCCAAGGTCGATGTCGTCGAAATGGCCGATGCCCTGATGCAAGGCCCGGACCGCGACGCCGTCAAGGTTTGGGAAAAGCAGAATCTGCACCGCTTCGACAAGATCATGTTGAAGACCAAGACGGTTGCGGTCGACGCCAAGGAAGACGGGCTTTATGTCCGCTTCGAAGGAGCGGACGCAAATTCGGGCGCCCCGACCGAGCCGGTGAAGTACGACATGATCCTGCAAGCCGCCGGACGCGCGCCGAACGGCAAGAAGATCGCCGCCGAGAAGGCGGGCGTCATCGTCACCGACCGCGGCTTCATTCCGGTCGATGCCCAAATGCGCACCAATGTCCCGCACATCTTCGCCATCGGCGATCTGGTCGGTCAGCCCATGCTCGCCCACAAGGCCGTGCATGAAGCCCACGTTGCCGCCGAAGTCGCCGCCGGCCACAAGGCTGCCTTCGACGCGCAGGTGATTCCGGGCGTGGCCTACACCCATCCGGAAGTGGCGTGGGTCGGCTACACCGAAGATCAGGCCAAGAAGGAGGGCCGCAAGATCGAAACCGCCAAGTTCCCTTGGGCGGCTTCCGGTCGCGCCATCGCCAACGGCGCCGACTACGGCTTCACCAAGCTGATCTTCGATGCCGAAACGCACCGCGTCATCGGCGGCGCCATCGTCGGCCCGTCGGCCGGCGACATGATCGGCGAAGTCTGCCTGGCCATCGAAATGGGTTGCGATGCGGTCGACATCGGCAAGACCATTCACCCGCACCCGACGCTGGGCGAGACGGTCGGCATGGCCGCCGAAGTCGCGCACGGCTCCTGCACGGACGTTCCGCCGCCGCGCAAGAAGTAAGCACAGGTCCTCTGCGTTACGCCAAGCCTCTTGGCGTTCGTCTTTAGGCGACGGTTAACCCCGTCGCCTTTTTTTTGCCCCTCAGCGAGGCGTCAACACACCGCTCAGATGCGCCTCGCAACGGGCTGTCAAAAAGCTTCGCAAGGCCTGGACAAGCGGGCTGATCTGACGTCGGTCGGCGCAGATCAGATTGAGCGGCACCCGCTCCCCGGACCATGCCGGGCAGAGATGAATCAAGCGGCCGCTACGGATGTCATCGGCCACATCGAGCGCCGACTTGTAAGCGACACCATGCCCTGCCAGCGCCCAACGCCGCACCACGTCACCATCATCGGCCACCCGGTCGCCCCGTACGTTCACTGTCAAGGTATCGCCTGACTGAGAAAACGGCCAGCGGTCGTGCACGCTGCCATCCAGGGTAAAGCACAGGCAATTGTGCGCCGCCAGTACCTCGGGATGCGCCGGCTCGCCGGCGCGTGCCAGGTAGGCCGGGGCTGCGCACAAGATCCGCCGGTTTTGTGGCGCAATGGGAAGCGCCACCAGACTGGAATCCACCAGGCCACCATAGCGCAGGGCAAGATCAACGGGCTGACGGTAGATGTCGGTCAAGCGATCCGAGAGCAGCAAACGCAATTGCAGCCCGGGGTGTTGGCGCTGAAAGGCATCCAGCCAGGTCATCAGCGCATGGCGCCCCAAGTCAGAAGGCGCCGAGAGCTGCAATAGACCGCGCAAGGACGCGCTGCCGGTCTGCGCGGCATCCCGGCCATCCGCCAGCAACTGCAGCGCTTGTCGACACGGCTCCAGAAAAGCCTGACCTTCGTGGGTCAGGCGCAGGCTGCGGGTCGTCCGCAGAAAGAGCGGCGCATCCACCTCGGCTTCCAGACGCTTCAGCGCCAGGCTGGCCGCCGCCGGCGTCATATCGAGATGACGGGCAGCCGCAGACAGGCTGCCTGTATCGGCCGCCAGCAAAAAGACTTCCATGTCACGCCACATTTTCATGCGCAAATGCTAAGCGCCCACGCCTCGATTTTCAACATTTCGTTGAAAGTTAATGTCACTTTGCCTGCTTTTTCAATCGTCCCCGGCATCGCATCATGCGTCATCCCTGATTTCCGATATCCGCACACCAGGAGCAAGCACATGAACATCGTCCAGCACGCGCAGCAGCGTTACACCACCAAAGCCTTCGATCCGACACGGAAAATCCCGCCCGAGCAGATCGCGCAAATACGCACCCTGCTCCGCCATGCCCCTTCCTCCGTGAACTCGCAACCCTGGCATTTCATCGTCGCCAGCAGCGATGAAGCCAAGGCACGCATCGCCCAAGCCACCCAGCCGGGGTATGCCTACAACGAGGCCAAGATCAAGCACGCGTCGCACGTCATCGTTTTCTGCGCCCGCAGTGATGTCGATGCAGCCCACCTCGCCCGCCTGCTCGATCAGGAGGACCGGGATGGGCGCTTCGCCACCCCCGCTGCAAAGGAAGGGCAGCACACGGCCCGCAGTTTCTATGTCGATCTGCACCGTTTCGACCAGAAGGACGTGCAGCACTGGATGGCGAAGCAAGTCTATCTCGCCCTCGGCACGGCCCTCCTGGGCGCCGCGACACTGGGGCTGGATGCCTGTCCAATGGAGGGTTTCGATGCCCGCATCCTGGACGAGGCGCTGGGGCTGCGCCCACAGGGCCTCACCAGTCTGGTCATCCTGTCGCTCGGCTATCGCAGCCCGGATGATTTCAATGCCAGACAACCCAAGTCCCGCCTGCCCGAAGCCGCGCTGTTCACAGAACTCTGAATCCCTCCCCTGCAACAGGAATCCATCATGTCCCAAACACGAACGCTCCTTGCCACTTTACTCGTCAGCCTCTCCCAGCTGAGCATGGCCGCCCCCTCGGTGGGAACGCTGGAAGAGGTGGCCACCCTGCCCATTCGCCCAGGCAACGTGACCGCTACCCGCGACGGACGGGTCTTTGCGACCGTCCATCCACTCGACAAACCCGCCGGCCTGCAACTGATTGAAATCACCGCCCCCAACCGCTATCACGCCTGGCCCGACAGCAGCGTGCAAAGCGAGGCCGGCAACAAGAGCGAGGGCCGACTGGACACGCCACTCGGTATCGCACAGGACACACGCGGCCGCCTCTGGGTCACGGACATGGGGCTGAATCTCGGCAAAAGCCGGATCTGGGGATTCGACATCGCCAGCGGCCAAGTCCGCCACACGCTTGAACTGCCTTCCGATATCGCGCCCAAAGGGGCATTTGTGCAGGATCTGGCGGTCGACGCCGAAAAAGGGTGGATTTACCTGGCGGACATCGCGCCGCCGGGCTTGATCGCCGTCGAGATCGCCACAGGCAAGGCTCGCCGGTTTGAAGGGCATCCCGCCCTGGAGGCCGAGGCGCAGGCGGAGATGAAAGTCGACGGTCAGCCAACCCGGTTTGGCGGTGCGCCGGCGCGGGTCGGCGTCAATCCCATCACCCTCTCCCGGGATGGTCAGACGGTGTATTTCGGTGCGATGAACGGCCTGCACTGGTACAGCGTCCCCAGCGCACTGCTGCGTAGCGGCACGCATGAGGAGATTGCCCGCGCCATCCGCAGCGTGGGCGCCAAGCCGGTTTCGGATGGCGCGGCGACCGATGATGCTGGCCACCACTTCTTCACCAACCTGAATGAGAACGGCATCGACCGCCTCAGTCCGGACGGCACCCTCACGCCCCTGGTGCGAGATGCCCGCCTGCATTGGCCGGACAATGTCCAGTTCGGTCCGGATGCCTGGCTCTACATTGCCGTCAATCAACTCCATCTGACGCCCGCTTTCACCGGCGGCGACGACCTCGGCAAAGCGCCCTATCGCATCATGCGCGTCTGGACCGGCACGCCCGGACAAATGCGGCAGGCGCGCTGAGTCATCTCAAAGGAACGCCCGCTGAGGCGCTCACCGGTGCACCCCGCTCAGGGGTGTGCCGGGCCCTTCCCCAGACGGTCCGCAATCTCCAGGAGAAAGTCGACCACCACACGCACCCGCAGCGCCCGATAGCGGTCGGCGCTGTACACCAGCCAGTTGCTGCCTTGATAGCGCCCGAGCAATTGCCAGCCCGGCAATACCGGCACCAACAGACCTTGGGCCAGGGCGTGGCGCGCCGTGAAATCGGGCAGGCACGCAATGCCGAAGCCGGCTTCCGCCGCTTCGCGCCGCATTTCGCTGTGGTTACTCGCATAGCGCCCCCGGACATTGACCACCCGGCGCTCATCGCCACTGACCAGACACCACTCGTCGTCCCCGGGCATTTCCGCCAGATGGAGGCAGCTGTGCTGGGCCAGATCGGCAGGCTGCTGCGGCGTTCCGGCGCGTGCCAGATAGTCCGGGCTGGCGTACAGCAGGGTACGTACTTCGATGAAGGGACGCGCGACATAGCCCGGCGGCGGATCGCCAAAGCGCAAGGCGATATCGACCCCACCGGCAATGAAATCCACAGCATGGTCACTGACCGCCAATTCCAGGTCGAGATGGGGGTAAGCATTCAGCAAACGGGGTAATTCCGGGTGAATCAATTGCCGCAAAGCAGCCTTGGGTGCGGCGATGCGGACCCGCCCCGCCACCGTGCTGGCATGCCTGGCAGCCCCATCGCAAGCGGCATGGGCAGCATCCAGCATGCTGCGCGCGTGCCGCAACACCTCCTGCCCACCCGCAGTCAGGCGCAGACGGCGCGTGCTGCGCTCGAAAACCTTCAGGCCCAGGGCCGCTTCCAGGCGCGCCACTTGCCGACTCACTGCCGACGGGGTGCTGCCCTGGGCCCGTGCCGCCGCACTGAATGAACCCGCCTCGCTGACCGCCACGAGCGCAGCCAGGTCCGGCAGCAAGGGGAGGAGCTCATTTATTCTCATCAAGCACAAATCCTTTGCTTTTACATCCGATTATCAACAGATGGATCCAGTTTCATACTAAGCCCCTCCCGCCGCAAGCGCTTTTCGTCCCCTATCTGTCTGCCATGCCCGCATCCATCCTGAGCCGCCTCTCACCCGCCCGCCTGCCGCCAGCCCTGCTCCTCCTGCTGATTGCCGGCATCTGGGGCAGTAGCTACAGCGTGGTCAAAACCGCATTGAACTGGTATCCCGTTGCAGGCGTCATCGCCATCCGCTTTCTGCTGACCGCCGGCGTGCTGGCCCCGTATTGGCTGCGTCTGCCGGCGACGCAACGCCGTACGACGCTCCTTGTGGCCGCCCCGACCAGCCTTGGCCTGCTCGCCATCTTTTTCGCTGAAACAGCGGGCGTTGCCCAGACCACGGCAGGCAATGCCGCTTTTCTGGTCAGTCTCTGCCTACTCCTCACGCCGGGTGTGGAATGGGCCTGGCTGGGCCGTCGACCGGCAGGCCGGCTCTGGCTGGCTGCGCTGATCTCCCTGCTCGGCACCTGGCTGCTCACCGGTCTGGCTGCGGAAGGCATCAACGCCGGGGATGCCCTGATGCTCCTTGCAGCCCTGATTCGCGCTTTTCAGACCTGCCTGACCACACACCTGATGCGTCATCAGCATGTCGACAGTCTCGGGCTCACCGCCGCACAGGGCTTGATGGTCGGCAGCGGTGCGCTGGCAGTACTTGCCGTTTTGTCCCCCGCCGGCCACCTGCCACCGCTCCCGACAAGCCCGACATTCTGGGGGGCCATTACCTATCTCACCGTGCTCTGCACCTTGTTTGCCTTCTGGGCCATGAACCGGGCCCTTGGCCGCAGCAGTCCGACCCAGGTGACCCTGCTGCTCGGCAGCGAACCCTTGTGGGGCGCCCTGTTCGCCGTGTTCTGGCTGGGAGAAGCACTGGCCCCGGCTGGCTGGCTGGGCGGGTTGATGATTGCCGGTGCGGCGCTGTGGATTTCCCTGCCGCCCCGGCCAGCCCTGGCGGCGGCGGCCCCAGCGGCTGCCAGTTGATGGCGCAACGGGACGCCACGCACATTCCCATACCGAACCGTATGGCCTAGAATCGGAGCCCTGATTCAGCCATCGATGGGTTCGCTCATGCCGCACACGCCTCTTCCCCGCCGCTCTGCCGAGGAGCAAATCCGCCTTGAAGCCATATTGCGCGACGTGTTCGAGCACAAGCTGCGCTTCAACGAAGTACTCGGGCTCAAAGTGGAGTCCTTCGACCCTGTCGCGCCCAGCCTGAGTTTTGGCATGCGCCCGGAGCTGATCGGCCACTATCTGCATGGCCGTCTGCATGGCGGGGTGATCGCGGCCGCGCTGGATACGGTGGGCGGTTTTGCCGTGACGGTCGGTATCGCCGACAAGTTCTGCAACGAAACGGCCGAACAGATCGGCCATCGGTTTGGCCGCATCGGCACGATCGACTTGCGGACCGATTTCCTGCACCAGGGCATCGGGAAAAAATTTACGGCCACCGGACGGGTAACCCGTCTCGGCGGCCGTATTGCCTCGGTTCAGATGAGCCTGGAGAACGAGAGCGGGCTGCTGATCGCGACCGGCAGCGCCGCTTACGTCGTCAGCTGAGACTCAGAGGATGGGCAGCCCCTGCTGCTCGCCCAGCTCATAGACCACGTTGGCCCGGCCAACGATGAGCGGATCCAGGTTGCCGACCTGCCCGACATCCTTGTTGGCATAGGGCAGCTTGTGCAGGATGTAGCGCAAGGCATTGAGGCGCGCGCGCTTCTTGCAGTCCGACTTGATCACCGTCCAGGGCGCATCCGCCGTATCTGTGTGGAAGAACATGGCTTCCTTGGCCTTCGTGTAGTCATCCCACTTGTCGAGTGAGGCAAGGTCGATCGGCGAGAGTTTCCATTGCTTGAGCGGATGCACCTTGCGCTCGCGGAAGCGGCGGCGCTGCTCTTCGCGACTGACCGAAAACCAGAACTTGATCAGGTGAATGCCGTTACGCACCAGCATGCGCTCGAATTCCGGGCACTGACGGACAAATTCTGAATATTCGGTATCTGAACAGAAGCCCATCACGCGCTCGACACCGGCGCGGTTGTACCAGGAACGGTCGAAGAGCACGATTTCGCCATTGGTCGGCAGATGCTGCACATAACGCTGGAAGTACCACTGGCCGCGCTCGGTTTCCGTCGGCTTTTCCAGCGCGACAACGCGGGCGCCGCGCGGATTCAGGTGTTCCATGAAGCGCTTGATCGTGCCGCCCTTGCCGGCTGCATCCCGCCCTTCAAAGAGAATCACCACCTTGGCGCCGGTCTCCTTGACCCAGGCCTGCAGTTTCAGCAACTCGACCTGCAGACGGTACTTCTGCTGCTCGTAGTTGCGACGCTGCATCAGGTGTTTGTACGGATAACCGCCCTTGCGCCAGTCCGGGCACAACTCTTCGTCCGGGTTGGGCGAGGCCGGTGCCTTCAGCATGCGTTGCTGTTTGAGCAACCCTTTGAGCAGCGCGGAAGACTCCTCCGGCGACATGCCATTGATGACATCGCGCAAGGCTTGCATTTTGCTGGTCTGGGCGGCGTCGACCGCCGCCTGCACGGAAAACTGGGCGACACCGGCAGGCGTCAGCTTCGGGGGAACATCCCCTTGGGCAACCCGCCGCTGGCGCGGCGCCGGGGCCTTTCTGGCGGGGCTTGGCTTGGCCTCCACGACGGGCGGTTTCGGCGGTTGGGGATTCTCTTTTTTCGTTGTCATTGGCGCACTCCCTTTGCACAGGCAAAAGGTCTATTTCACGCCGATGCAAGACGCTTGTCTAGTCCAGCAATTCAACGGGAATCATGGCGCGCAGGACACTTTGTGTCTCACCGCGGCGCACCCGATTACTGATCCACCAGAGCGCGCCTTTCTTGATGCTCCAGTCCGCCTCCTGCCCCCCCAGGAGCAGGGAGGCCAAACGCCCCAGGCCGGGCTGATGGCCCACGATGAGCACAGCCCCTTTGGCATCAGGCCAGCCGGAAGCAGCGATCAACTCGGAAACGCAGGCATCCGGACCCAGCTTGCGCTGGGTTTCGAAAGGCATCTTGAGCGCTTCAGCCGTCTGCTGGGTACGCACTGCCGGGCTCACCAGAATCCGCAAATCTTTGGGCTGGTGGGCACGCAGCCAGGCTGCCATGGCCTTGGCCTGCTTCTCGCCGCGCGCGGTCAGACGACGCTTGAGGTCGTCCTCGCCTTCCTCGGCTTCGGCATGACGCCAGAGCAACAGGTCCATCGTGATCTCCGTGGGCAAAGCGGGCATTGTGAGTGACTCCCGTTACAAAAACATGTCAATAAAATGAAAATACAGACTTGCAAAGGAGCGGCGGCAGATGCTTTCTGCCGTGCTTTTTCTGGGCGTCACAGATACGCCACAGTTTTACAGCCGGAATAACCCTGACTGTCTTTTTTGTATCACTTTTGGCACTATGCACCATCGTTGCCCATGGCTCAGCTTATCAAAAGGGAAATCATGCTGAACTCATTGTCCATCAAGCAAAAGCTGACCTGGCTCATTATCTGCGCCGGACTCGCCCTCCTCATCGTGGGCGGCGTCGGTCTTTTTGCACTGAGCAAGCAAGGCAAGGCCACGGATGAAGTGGCCACTGTCCGCCTCCCCTCCGTGCAAGGGCTGCAAACCCTGAACGAAGCCCAAACCGCCATTCGTATGCGGACCATCGAGACCTCGATCTGGGAAAACGATTACAAAGCCCAGGCCCAGTTTGCCGACCGCCTCGTCAAACGCAAAATTGCCTGGGAGCGGGCTGAGAAGGGGTGGAAAATCTACGAGCCCCTCCCGCAAACGGACGAAGAGGCCGTCCTGTGGAAGCGTTTCGAGCAGGAATGGGCGGTCTGGAAAGCCGACGATCAGAAACTGAACCAGATCATCAGCGAACTGGCCCGCCTGCAAGGTGATCCTGCCAGCATCGAAAAGCAGCAGAAAGCACTGTTTACGCGTTTTTATGCGGAATACGAACAGATGCGCCCGCATTACAACGCAGCAGAAAAGACCCTGGGCGAGGTGATCGAACTGAACACCCGCCTGGCCGACAGCGCCCGCGAAGACGCGGATGCGCTGGCCCAGACCATGACCACCCTGATGGTCATCACGGCCGCCGCCATGCTGGCCCTCATCACCTTCATCGGCATGGCCATCGCACGCGGCATCATTCAGCCCCTGCAGCAGGCAGTCGGCACAGCGGAAGCGATTGCGCTTGGACAACTGGACAGCAGCATCACCCCGCAAACGCAGGACGAAGTCGGTCAGTTGCTCACCGCCATGGCCAACATGCAGGCCGGACTGAAGACGCTGGTCAGCGACATTCATCAAATGGCCCGTGCCGCTGAACACGGCGACCTGACGCGGCGGATCAACATGGCGGGCAAGCAGGGTTTCGGACGCGACATCAGCGATGCCCTCAATCAGCTGGTCAGCACCACCGACACCAGCTTGCAGGATATTGCCCGTGTTGCCGGTGCGCTGGCGCAGGGCGACCTTTCCCAGAAGATTCAGACGGTGTATCCCGGCACCTTTGGCCAGACCGCCGGTGCCGTCAATGTGACGGTTGAGGCTCTGAGCACGGTGATCGAGGAAGTGCGCGGCTTTGTCGACGCTGCCGCCCGCGGTGACTTCAGCACCCACATCAGCACGGCGGACAAACAGGGCTACGCCCGGACCCTGGGCGAATTGCTCAACGGCCTGGGCAACACCGCCAATGAAGCCCTGGGCGATATTGCCCGGGTCAGCCAGACCCTGGCCGACGGCAATCTGACCGAATCGATCGAGCAACGCTACCCCGGCCTCTTCGGTGAAACCGCGAACGCCCTGAACGCGACCGTCAGCAAACTGCGTGACCTGATCGGCAATATCGTCCAGGCGGTCGATGCCATCAATACCGCCTCCCAGGAAATCTCGGCCGGCAACCGCGACCTGTCTGCCCGTACGGAAGAACAAGCCTCCAGCCTGGAAGAAACCGCCGCCAGCATGGAGCAATTCACCAGCATGGTTCAGCAGAATACGGACAGTGCCAAGCATGCCAGCGTACTGGCCAGCGACGCGGCGGCCATTGCCAACCAGGGGGGCAGCGTGGTCAAGGCCAATGCGGAAACCATGCTCCAGATCCAGGCGAGTTCGCGCAAGATCGGCGACATCATTGGGGTCATCGACGGGATCGCCTTCCAGACCAACATCCTCGCGCTCAATGCCGCCGTCGAAGCGGCCCGAGCCGGCGAACAAGGCAAAGGCTTTGCGGTGGTAGCCTCCGAAGTCCGCTCCCTGGCGCAACGCTCGGCCGAGGCCGCCAAGGAAATTTCCGGACTGATTTCGGACTCCGTCGAAAAAGTGGAGCGCGGCACCCGTCAGGCAGAAGAAGCCGGCACCGCGATCGACCGGATCGTCACGGCCATCGACTCGGTCAACAGCATTGTCGCCAACATCAGCGATGCCTCGCAGGAACAAAAAACCGGGATCGAGCAGGTGGCCCAGGCCGTCACCCAGATGGACGAAACCACGCAGCAAAATGCCGCGCTGGTCGAAGAAGCCGCCGCCGCCGCCGAATCGCTCGCGCAGCAGGCGGAAGAACTGCAGCACATGGCCGGGATGTTCCGCTTGTCAGACCATGCCCGCGGAAATCAGCGTACCGCCCTGCCCTCGCCCCGCCACGCAGCGCCGGCCCCGGCCCAAGCGAGAGCCCGCCTGAGCGCGCCGACGCAAAGCGCTCCGGATGACGGGGGCGACTGGGCGACGTTCTAAAGTCATCATGTTCGCGGTCCCGTACCCCGGGGTCGCGAACATGCACCGCAATCAGCGGGTGACCTGATAGTAGTTCACGTACTGTTCGAGCTCTGCCATGCCGGCAAGTGCATACGGTGAGACCATCGTCCTGGCCTCACGCTCGAAATAAGCAGCCGGGACAGTCTGTACGGTCTGCTTCGCCAGCTGCCAGCCGCTTTCGGCAATCGCCGCCTCCATCGCGGCCGGCAAGAGCCCGTTGATTTCGTGGCAGACCCCGTCGTAGTACTTCTCCATCGGATGCAGGCGGGGATCATCGTAGTGGCGGTGATCGCAAAAATCCACGATGTGGAATCCCTGCCCGCCAGGCGCCGCACAAGCGGCCAGGCGGTCGAAATACAGCCCGATATCGTCCACATGCTCGAGAACGGAATTGCTGAAATGCACGTCGATCCCCCCCCGGGGCAGCGCGGCCATGTCGCTCACGAGGACCACACCGCCCAAGGCCAGCGATACCGTCTCCCGGCGTGCAAATGCCTGCAGCGCTTCGCTCAGCCCCGGCAACAGCAATGACCGGGCACGCGCGAGAAACTCGTCCGGCGCGATCCCGCTGAACAGGTAAGGGGCAGGCTGGTCGATCATGCCGTTAATCAGCGTCAGCCAGGCGGTCTGAACGAAAGTCGGGTGGATCGGGAATGGCTCGAAGGCATACGCACGCTCAAAACCATTGCAGTACAGCACAGCACTGGCGGTAAGGGGCGAATAGACGCCGGCCCCGAAATCGAGCACAACCTTGCCGCGCAAGTCCTCAACCTGGCTGAAGCGCGCACCAAACCGCGCGATGGCTGCCCGGTAATTGGCGATGATCTGCAGGGTCCGACGGGCAGGCAACAACACACCGTCCTCAGGACGTGCTGCCAGCGCGGCGCGAAAATAATCGCAGGCCTCGGCCCGAGCGATCCCGGCGCCCTGCCAGGCCTCACACAGGGCCTGCCAGCGCGGCAGGGCAGCGGCGTCGATCAGGCCTTGCACCTGCAGGAAGGCAAGGGCTGACGCCTTGTCATCCTCGAAGAGCAGGGCGTAAAAATTGGCGATCTCAGCGCTGCGATCGTGTTTGGGATGCATGCCCATCGTGACGTGTCCTCAAGCTCGTGTTCGAAGAATCCTGTACCCGCACGCGCCCACCCTGATTCAGAGGCCGAGCCGCCAGAGCGACGTGACCTCGGCCCGCCGCGCGGCATGGAGCAGATCGCCCCCGGCCTGAGCCTTGGGGTGCACCGGGCGGGTATCCAGACGCCCCAGCACCCGCAGCCCGGCCGCCTCGATCCAGGAGAGCAGGGTCTCCCGACTGCGCAGGCCGAGGTGCTCGGCCAGATCCGAGATGATCAACCAGCCCTCGCCGCCCGGCTTCAGGTGCGCCGCCAGGCCGGCCAAAAAGCCGCGCAACATCCGGGAATCCGGATCGTAGACCGCATATTCAATCGGCGAACTGGGCTGGGCCGGTACCCAGGGCGGGTTGCACACGACCAGATCGGCCCGCCCCGCCGGGAAAAGATCGCATTTTTGCAGGTCGACCGTCGCCGACAGGCCCAGTTGCTCAAAGTTCTCTGCGGCACAGGCAAGTGCCCGCGGATCCTGATCGGTAGCCACAAGCTGCGGCACTCCGCGGCGCGCCAGAATCCCGGCCAGGATGCCGGACCCGGTGCCGATATCGAACGCCGTCCGGCAAACCGATGGCAAGGGCGCCTCGGCCACCAGGTTCACGTACTCGCCGCGTACTGGCGAAAACACCCCGTAATGCGGGTAAAGCCGCCCCTGCAAGGCCGGCACCGGAAGGCCTTTCTTGCGCCACTCCCAGGCGCTGATCACGGCCAGCAATTCGCGCAGGGCGAGCAGGGTCGGCTGGCCGGTCGACGCGCCCCAGGCTGCCTGACAGGCTTCCGCCACGGGCTGAGCACGGCGCAGCGGAACGCGATATTGCCCATCCACCAGCACCACCAGGCGGGCCAGCAGCCCGGCCCGGCGCCCTTGGCGCACACGGTGCAGTTCAAAGGCTTCGGCCGGCGTACGCGGTTTGCTGCGAGGCCCGTCGCGCAAGCGATCGACCAGACGCGTCAACGCCTGCATGAGGTGGCGCCCCCGTACCCAGTCGCCCTGCCAGAGCAGGGTTTCCCCCGCCTGCAGGCGCGCCAGGGCTTCGTCGGGCGAACAGGCATCGTTGATCGCCACCAGTTGCTCGGGCAGCGGCAAAGCCGCCTCCGAGCGCCACAAGGCGGGATGGGTGCCGGCAGCATCCTGCCAATCGAATTCAGTGATCATCGGGGGATTTTAAGGCCTGGGCGACGGTCGACCGTCGCCCAACGGCAAAATGCAGCAAAAATCAGTGGAAAGCCGGCCGATAAGCCGGGTTCTGTTCCCCCCTTGCGGGGTTCGGCAATCATTCCTCTAGGCCTGCCGTCACCGACAGGCTCAAGCAACCTACCCGGAAGCAGCGCGGGCCACGCCTGTTGCTTCCCTATTTGGTCTTGCTCCGGATGGGGTTTAGCGTGCCGTCGAACGTTACCGCCGACGCGGTGGGCTCTTACCCCACCGTTTCACCCTTACCGGCCGGGTTGCCCCGACCGGCGGTCTACTCTCTGTTCCACTTTCCGTTGCCTTGGTTCGCTCGACTTGCGTCTTGCGACTTATAGCACCCAGCCGTTAGCTGGCATCCTGCCCAATGGAGCCCGGACTTTCCTCCCGACACTTTCGTGTCCAGCGATTGCCTGGCCGACTTTCCGGGGCGGATTATAGTCGTGCGGGGCCCGCCGGACAAAAGATGCCATTTCAATAGCCGGAATTTTGAGTACAATTCGCGGTCCACGCTTTTGCCACAAAGATCCCACCACCGCATGCGCCCCAGCCCACTTCGCCAAGCCATCGAACACGGAGACCTCGCCGCCGTTCGTCGCGCCTTGCTGGATGGCGCCGATCTCGAAGAAGCGGACATCCACGGCAAACGCGGCCTGCCGCTGCGCCTGGCCTGCTTCCATGGGCACCTGGCGATTGTGCGTGAGTTGCTCGAACTGGGCGCCGACCTGAACGCCGACAATGGCGAAGGGCCGGGCGCGCCGCTGCGCATGGCACAGCGTGGCGGCCATCCGGAAATCATCGCGCTGCTTCGCGACTATGGCGCCAAAGCCCGCCAGATGACGACCTCCAATGTGCTCACCCACTTCGACCGTCGCCTGCATGGCGAACGCCGCCGCCGCCCCGGGGCCCCGCCGCATGGCATGCGTGAGCGTCGGGCCAGTGAAGACCGGCGTGGCACGTCGATCAATGAAGTAAACCTGTCCGCAACCCAGTGGGCCGATCTCTTCGGTAGCCGCCTGCGCGGCAACTGATCCTCCCCGGGCGCCCCCCCCCCGCGCCGCTCAAACGGGCAAGGCCGTACGGTCAACCACCTTGCGCAGCACAAAACTGGTATGCACCCCGGTCACGCCCTGAATACGCGTGATCTTGTTCAGCAACAGATCCTGATAGGCATCCATGTCGCGCACCACGACCTTCAACTGGTAGTCCGACTGCTGCCCGGTAATCAGCAGGCACTCCAGTACTTCGGGAATATCGGCGATGGTCTGCTCCAGATTGGCAAAACGCTCCGGCGTGTGCTGATCCATGGAAATGCCGATCAGCGCCATCAGGCTCAAACCCAGCTTTTTCGCATCAAGCAGGGCCCGGTAGCCGCTGATCAGCCCGGACTCTTCGAGCACCCGCACACGGCGCAGACAGGGCGACGGCGAGAGGCCGATCCGGTCGGCCAGTTCCTGATTGCTGAGCCGTCCCTCGCGCTGCAGGATGGTGAGAATTTCACGGTCGTAACGATCAATTTCCATTTGATGCCAAATTAAAAATAATTTGCGCAATTATCTGCCAATAACAACGAAACTCAAGACCCAATTCGCAAGCACCTGCGGCGCACTCCGGCTTAATATTTCGCCATCGCAAATCTTCTCCGAGATCCATCATGTCGCAGACCGCCAAATACACCGCCTTCCCGCCCATCGCCCTCACCGAGCGCCAATGGCCGAGCCGCAGCATCACGCAGGCGCCGATCTGGATGAGCACCGATCTGCGCGACGGCAACCAGGCCCTCTTCGAGCCGATGAATGCCGACAAGAAGATGCGCATGTTCAAGACGCTCTGCGACATCGGTTTCAAGGAGATCGAAATCGCCTTCCCGTCCGCCTCGGAAACCGAATTCGGTTTTGTCCGCAACCTCATCGAAGGCGGCCACATTCCCGAGGATGTCACCATCGAAGTCCTCACCCAGGCCCGCGAGCACCTCATCCGCCGCACCTTCGAGTCCTTGAAGGGCGCCAAGCAGGCCATCGTGCACGTCTATAACGCGACCTGCCCGACCTTCCGCGAGACCGTGTTCAACATGAGCAAGGCCGAAGTCGTGGCGATGGCGGTCGACGCTGTCCGCTTGATCAAATCGCTCGCCGCCGAGATGCCGGAAACGAAGATCACCCTCGAATACAGCCCGGAACTCTTCACCGCCACCGAACTCGACTTCGCCAAAGAAGTCTGCGATGCCGTCACCGCCGCCTGGGGCGCGACGCCGGACAACAAGGTCATTCTCAACCTCCCGACCACGGTCGAGATCGCCACGCCGAACATCTATGCTGACCAGATCGAATGGATGCACCGCAACCTCGAGCGCCGCGACAGCGTGTTGATCAGCCTCCACCCGCACAATGACCGCGGCACCGCCGTCGCCGCCGCCGAATTGGGCTTGATGGCCGGCGCCGACCGCGTCGAAGGCTGCCTCTTCGGCAACGGCGAGCGCACCGGCAACGTCGACCTCGTCACCCTCGCCCTCAACATGCATACGCAAGGCGTCGATCCGCAGCTCGACTTCTCGGACATCAACGCCGTCGCCCGCACCTACGAACACTGTACCCAGCTCCCGATCCATCCACGCCACCCATACGTCGGGGATCTCGTTTTCACGGCCTTCTCCGGCTCCCACCAGGACGCCATCAAGAAGGGGTTTGCCGCTCAAAAGGCGGATGAGCCATGGGCAGTGCCTTACCTCCCGATCGACCCGGCCGATGTCGGTCGCAGCTACGACTCCGTGATCCGGGTTAACAGTCAGTCCGGCAAGGGCGGCATCGCCTACCTCATGGAAACGGAGTACGGCGTCGTGATGCCGCGCCGTCTCCAGGTCGAATTCTCCGGCGTGGTGCAAAAGCACACCGACACGCACGGCGGCGAAGTCAGTGCCGAAGACATCTGGTCCTTGTTCAACCAGCACTATCTCGGCGCCAGCGCCCCGCTCCAGTACCGGGAGCATCACCTCTTCGAACACGGCGAAGCCCAGGGCATCCGTCTTGCCGTCGAGATCGATGGGCAGGCCACCGTACTTACCGGCGAGGGCAATGGCCCGATCAATGCGGCGGTCCACGCCTTGCAAACAGCCGGTTTCCAGTTCCAGGTGCGCAGCTACGAAGAGCGCTCGATGGTGCCGATGGGTGAAGATGGCAATGCCCGCGCCTGTGCCATGCTTGAAGTGGCCGCCAAAGGCAGCGGTGACTGCTACGGTGTCGGCATCGACAGCAATATCGTCACCGCCTCGATCCGCGCCCTGATCAGCGGCGTCAACCGACTCGGCCACGCTGCCCGCCTCGACGCCGCAGCCTGACCCCCTCCGTCCGGACGATGTTGCGAAGCGGCGGCTTCGGGTATGATCAGCGACCAGACCCAGCCGCCCCAGGAGCCTGCCATCGAAGCCAGACTGAATCCGGATGATGTTGCCAGCCGCATGAAGCTGGAATTGCGGGACATCGGCATTCCGCCACGGCCCGCCATCCTGGAAGAGCTTGACCGCGAACTGTCCAAGGATGAGCCAGATTTCATCCGGCTCGGGCACATCATCAGTGCCGACGTGGGCCTCTCCGCCGGCCTGATCAAGATCACCAACTCCCCTTTCTTCGGCCTGGGCAAGAAAGTCGGTACCGTTCAGGAGGCCTTGTTGCTCCTGGGCCTGCGTATCGTCGTGAACACCATTGCCGGCCTCGCGCTGCGCCAGACCTTCAAGCATGTGCCGATGATGGACCGTTTCTGGTCTGCCTCTGCCGCTACCGCACGTGTTTCCGGTGCATTGGTCCACGCACTGGGCGTCAAACACCATGTGCGACCTGAAGATGCCTACACCTTCTCGCTCTTCCGCGATTGCGGCATCCCGGTGCTGATGATCCCTTTCCCCCAGGAATACCGGGAGGTGCTGATCGATGCCAATAACGACAGCGAACGCCCATTCACTGCGGTGGAAGATGGCCGTCTGGGGATCAATCATGCGGCTGTGGGAACGGAACTGGCCCGCAACTGGTGCCTGCCGGACGAGATCTGCGCAGCCATTCAAAGCCACCACAATGCGGAGCAACTGGTTGAGAGCTCAGACGACGCCCTGCCGCCGCGCACCGCCCGGTTGATCGCACTGGCCCAACTGGCCGAATACCTGCTGCAGCAGCACACCGGCATGATGAAGAGCGTCGAATGGCAGAAACTGGGGCCATCTTGCCTTGCCGTACTCGACATCACCGAGGACGACCTGCCCCGACTTGCCGAGGCCTGCCGGGAAGCCTGCGAAGCAGACTATTGATCAGCCCGCACAAGCTGCCGTCGCGGTAGCCCGTCGTCCGGGCCTGAACTGCCAGGTATCGTCGTAGTACTGCGGCTGTTCGCTCTCCGGCGTCACACCGGGAATACCGAGCAGGGGCAGCGGTTGAAAATCCCGAGGCCGGGCATAGCGGCCGCTGGACAACTCGGCGGCCAACCAGGGATCGAGTCTGGCCAGTAGCGCCCGTTCATCCTGCACCAGCCAATCCGGCGTCACCGCATGCAGGATGGCCTTGGCGGTCAACCCGCGAAATGGGCTCAAAAGCGCTTCATAGGTCGCATGACCAAATACGATGAAACGCATGCTATGCCGCACCGCCTCACGGTGCGTCACGAACAATTCCTTCCAGGCAAACGCGCGCAACAGGTCCAGCAATTCGGGCTGTGTCGAGAGCACGACGATTCCGCACTCGTCGAAATGGGTCAGCGTATCCCGTATCTGGCCCCGCGCCGCACCTTGAGGCTGCATGGCCGCCACATGGGCTGCCGTCACGGCACGCTTGGTTTTCGGGAAGGCCAGCCAGACCAGGGCGTTGAAGAAATCGTGCCAGTTATCCGGCCGGGTTTCGACCTCGCCCCGCTCCCAGACCCGGCACTCATAGGCCAGGCCATCTTCCTGCGGCGCCACAAAGCTGACGGGAAAGCCATTCCCGCAATCGACCGGATAGGCGGCTGCCAGCGCACGGAGTGCCGCACTGTCCGGCACTGGCGGCAATTGGCTCAGCCAGTGCCGCAGTGGCGCAAACAGGGGCGAGGCATACGGCGCGGACGGCAAGGTCACTGAGCGGCCTTGTCGTCCGTTTCCCCCTCGGCCTTTTCAAAAACCAGCTCGCCCTTCTTGACCCGGAACGTACCGCGCAGCTCGCCCATGCCGCCCTCGGGATCACCCTCGATCTTGGCAAAATTCACACAGTTCTGCGTTTCGGTCGCATACATGCGCTTGTTGCCGACTTTAACGATGAAGGCGCCCGACTCCACCTGCCAGACTTCGACCTTGGTGTTCGGCGTGCCGGCTCCCAGGCTATGCCGGCGCATGCAGGCCGGCATCCGGGAGACGACCAGGGACAGGTTGACCTTGTTATCCCAGAAATAAGGCTGCTCGCGGATCAGCGAGAGCACATGCTCGCGGGTGTTATCGATCTCATACGTCGCGCCATCGTTGACACAGGCGGTCAGCAAGGGGGCAGACAGCACGGCAAGCAGCAGGGCGCGGTGTCGCATGGTCGATCCTCAGCGCAGTTTCCAGGACAGGGTTTCACCGGCGCGCAACGGCACAATGTCGTCAGTCGCCAGGTAGGGATAGGTGGCCGGCACGACCCAGTCTTCCTTGACCAGGGTGATACGGTCGCTGTTACGCGGCAGACCGTACCAATCCGGACCATTGAAGCTGGCGAACGCTTCCAGCTTGTCGAGCGCCCCGACGGCCTCGAAAGCCTCGGCATAGAGTTCGATGGCGGCATAGGCCGTATAGCAGCCGGCACAGCCACAGGCAGCTTCCTTGGCGCCCTTGGCGTGCGGTGCCGAATCGGTCCCGAGGAAGAACTTGGCACTGCCGGAGGTGGCCGCAGCGACCAGCGCCTCGCGATGGGTCTCGCGCTTGAGCACCGGCAGGCAGTACCAATGCGGACGCACGCCACCGAGGAAGATGGCATTGCGGTTGTAGAGCAGATGGTGGGCCGTGATCGTGGCGGCGACGGTCGACGGTGCTGCCGCCACAAATTCCGCCGCATCCTTGGTCGTGATGTGCTCCATCACGACCTTCAGCGTCGGGAAACGCTGCAGCAGCGGCTCAAGGACCGTATCGATGAAGACCTTTTCGCGGTCAAACAAATCGATCTGCGGATCAGTCACCTCGCCATGCACGAGCAGCGGCAAGCCGGCCTCGGCCATGGCGGCGAGGGTATCGTAGGCCTTTTCAATCGCGGTCAGACCGGCGTCGGAGTTGGTCGTCGCCCCTGCCGGATACAGCTTCACCGCTTTGACAAAACCGGCATTAGCAGCCTTAGCAATCTCACTGGCCGGCGTGTTGTCCGTCAGGTAAAGCGTCATCAGCGGCTCGAAGGTCATCCCGGCCGGCAGCGCCGCCAGAATGCGATCGCGGTAGGCTGCAGCCTGTTCGACGGTGGTCACCGGCGGTTTGAGATTAGGCATGATGATGGCACGGCCAAACTGGCGTGCCGTATGCGGCAGCACAGCCGCCAGCGCCTCCCCATCACGAACGTGGAGATGCCAGTCATCGGGGCGGGTCAGGGTCAGTTGCATAATGAAAACTCTGTGAATTTTTTCTAATTTTAACTTTTCAGCGCCAACGCGCGCTCATACAACGCATTTTTTGCAGCACCCGTGATCTGCGCTGCCAGTTTGGCAGCCTGCTTGGTCGGCAATCCTTCATCCAGCAGCAGCGCCAGCACCCGCTCTCCCTCTCCGTCATCCGCAGAGGCCGGGGCACCGGAGACAATCAGCACGAACTCGCCGCGCTGACGATTCGGGTCCGCCTTGAGCCAGGCCAGCGCATCGGCCAGCGGCACGGATTCGATCGTCTCGAACAATTTGGTCAGCTCGCGCGCTACCACCAGGGTCCGCTCGCCCAGCACCCTAGCCATATCCTCGACGGTCTCCAGCACCCGGTGCGGCGCCTCGTAGAACACCAGCGCCGCGGCCTGGCTGCGCAGCGACTCGAGGGCCTGACGACGCTGCCCGCCCTTGCTTGGCAAAAAACCATAGAACAGGAAATGCTCATCCGTCAGGCCGGCGGCCGACAGGGCAGTGACGGCGGCGCAGGCGCCCGGCAGGGGCACCACTTTGCAGCCCGCAGCCCTCACCGCAGCCACGATGCGCGCACCGGGATCGGAAATCCCCGGCGTACCGGCATCGGAAATCAAGGCCACGGATTCGCCTGCCTGCAATTTTTCAACGATGCGAGCGGCCGCCTCGTGCTCATTGTGCTGATGCGCCGGCAGGGTGCGTGCGGCAGCCCCCAGATGCTTCAGGAGCGGCGCGCTATGCCGCGTATCTTCTGCGGCCACCCAGGCGACGCTACGCAAGACCTCGGCCGCGCGCAGGGTCAGATCGCCAAGATTTCCGAGCGGCGTCGGGACGACATACAATGCCGTATATTCCAATATCATAGTGAATCGCGATGCAGGCAAAGGCCAACGATACCACCGGCGCACGCGGGCGCGAAGCCGAAGACGCAGCGGCACGCTTTCTCGAAAAACAGGGGCTCCGGATCGTCGACCGTAACTACCGGGTGCGCGGCGGTGAAATCGACTTGATTTGTCAGGACGGCAGGACCCTGGTGTTTGTCGAAGTTCGTGCGCGCAGCCGGAGAGACTTCGGTGGCGCAGCGGCCAGCATCACGCCCGCCAAACAGCGCCGACTGATCCTGGCGGCACGTCACTACCTCGGTTGTCGGCCGCCACCGCCCTGCCGCTTCGATTGCGTACTCCTCGACGGTCAACGTCTGGAATGGCTGCAAAATGCGTTTTCTGGCGACGCTTAGTCTGGCCCTTGCCTGGCTATCCGCGCAGGCGGCGCCTGCGTTGCTGATCCGCCACTCGCCCCTGGCCAGGAGTCAGTTTTATGCGCTGGACGATCTCTGGCCACAAATTCGCGTTGGCGACCGCTTGGCACTGGTTCGCGAACCCAATCACCGCCACGACAAAAACGCCATTCGCATCGAGTGGCAAGGACGCCAAATCGGCTATGTGCCCCGCGCCCATAACGCCCCGCTGGCGGCGGCACTGGACCGAGGACAGCACCTGGTCGCCCGGGTCTATCGACTGAACAGCCACCCGGATCCCTGGCAGCGGGTCGAGTTCGCAGTCTATGCCCCCCTCTGATGTAGAATGCAGCTTTCTTCCCCGCTTTACGCTCAAGGACTTATGGATCTGATTGCCCGCGTTGCCAAGCACTTCGAAGACAGCGCCCAAACCAAGCTCAATGCCGTCGAGTTCCTGGCGGCACCGATTGCCGCTGCCATCGAGACGATGACCAACAGCCTGATCAATGGCGGCAAGATCCTGGCCTGTGGCAATGGCGGTTCCGCCGGGGATGCCCAACACTTTGCCGCCGAGCTGATCGGCCGCTTCGAGGCCGAGCGCCAGGAGTTGGCAGCCATCGCGCTGACCACGGACAGTTCCATCCTGACGGCCGTCGCCAACGATTACGCCTTCAGTCAAATCTTCTCCCGCCAGGTGCGCGGCCTCGGCCACGCCGGCGATATCCTGCTGGCCATCTCGACCTCCGGCAACTCCGGCAATGTCATCGAAGCCATCCATGCCGCCCACGAACACGACATGCGCGTCATCGCCCTGACCGGCAAGGGCGGCGGCCAGATCGGCGACCTGCTCCGCGACGACGACATTCACCTGTGCGTCCCGGCTGACCGCACGGCCCGCATTCAGGAAACCCATCTGGTCATCATCCATTGCCTGTGCGATGGCATCGATGCGCTCTTACTCGGAGTCGAATAATGCGTCACGCTCGCCTGACCCTGGCTGCAGCCACCTTGATCGCGGCCCTGCCGCTGCTTCAAGGCTGCTTTCCTGCCGTCGTCGCAACGGGGGCCGCTGTTGGCGTCATGAGCGCCCATGACCGCCGCTCCACCGGCACCCAGACGGACGACGAAACGACCGAATGGAAGGCCGCGAAGGCCATCCCGGCCCAGTACGAAAAAACGGCACACATCAACTTCACCTCCTACAACCGCCATGTCCTGATCACGGGCGAGGTCCCCAATGACGAAGCGAAGGCGGCCGTTGAAAGTGAAGTGCGCAAGATCGATGGTGTCCGCGAGGTCTACAATGAGTTGGGCGTTGGCCCCGCCTCCTCGCTCGGCAGTCGCAGCAACGACGCTTATATCGATTCCAAGGTCAAAGCACGCCTGGTCGACACCAAGCAAATCTCGGCCAACCACGTCAAAGTGGTCACCGAGCGCGGCATCACCCACCTGATGGGTATCGTGAACGAGCGGGAAGCGAAGATCGCCATTACCGTGGCCCGCACGACCGACGGCGTACGCAAGGTCGTCAATCTGTTCGAGATCCTGCCGGAGCAGGAAACACGCCGCATCGACAACCAGACGCTGGGCGCCCGCAAGTCAGAACCGGCCCAACCGGCGCCGGTCGAAAGCCGTTGAACCCTGACGCCCCTTGATCCGGGCGGCCGCGTGGCCGCCCGTTTTATTTGGAACTGCCATGAACTACCCCCTGCCTGGCTTTGAATCGAAAATCTGCCCGCCTGACGCGTTGACCGCCAGAAGTGCGGCCCTGGCACGCCCGCTCGTGTTTACCAATGGTTGTTTCGACATCCTGCACCGGGGACATGTCACCTATCTGGCCCAAGCTGCTGCACTGGGCGCCAGTCTGGTTGTTGCTCTGAATACCGATGCTTCGGTAAAGCGCCTGGGCAAAGGCGATGATCGCCCAGTCAACTGCCTCAACGATCGCCTGGCCGTCATGGCCTCGCTGGCTTGCGTTGCATTGGTCACCTGGTTCGATGAGGACACGCCGCTCCAACGCATTCTGGACTGCCGGCCGGAAGTCCTGGTCAAAGGCGGCGACTGGCCAGTCGACAAAATCGTCGGCTGCAACGAGGTCCGCGGCTGGGGCGGGGAGGTCCACTCGATCCCCTTCATTCACCAGAAGTCGACCACTGCCTTGCTGGAAAAAATACGGCGACTGTAAGACGTTTTGCCTGCGCCTTTCCGCCAGCCCCCCCCTACAGGCTTTGGCTGCTTACAACCAAGGGACCATCACCTGCGGCAAACGCAGCATCCATCGGCGCAAAGATAAACTCACCTCCCGCGGTGGCGGCAGCGCTGCTTTTCTGCACCGGAATCCGGCTTTCACGCAGGAAGGCCTCCTGATCCTCCGGCTCGCGTCCAAGCAAGCGTGTGCGGATACGCTCATTGATTTCAGCCTCGACGGCGGCCCGTTTCTCCGGGGGCAACTTCGCCAGATCCTCTTCGGTCAGGCCCAGTTCTTTCAAAATCGCTTCGCGCAAACGCTGAGCTGGCGACTTTTCGAGATAATCCTTGAGTTCCTGGGCCACCGCCGCATGCAGGGCTTTTTGCGCTGCCGCCTTCTCGGCGGCAATTTCCGCCGTGCTGCGTGTCCGTTTGCCGGCAGCCTGCGCTGTGGCGGCAGGTGCGGCCTCTACCTTGGTGCGGGTGTCCGATACGACCACTGCGCGCTGGCGGCCCAGTGCAGCCTGAAATTCAGCGGCGAAGGCAGGATTGTCTTCCGTGCCCACCAGCGCCTGCGTCCGCGTACTGCGCGTGCTCATGTTGGCCAAAATAAGGTCTGTCTGCATGATGCATCCTCCTGGTCAGCCAGGAAGCAAATATCACACCCGCATTAAACAGGCTGAAGCACCGAAGTGATACACACTCGATCAACGCGCGCTGCAAAACTCGGATTTATGCCGACAAACGGGTAAAATCCTGCCTTTCTTCGCTTCCAGATTGGCACCGTGCCTGGCCTGTCCCGCCCCCTTCGCATCGCCATCAACGGCTACGGCCGGATTGGTCGTTGCTTTTTGCGGGCGCTGCACGAGTCGACCGTCGCCGCCCCGTTCGAGGTCGTTGCCATCAATGAACCGGCTGACCTGGACAGCATGGCCTACCTCACCCGCTACGACTCGACGCATGGCCGCTTTCCCGGGCTGGTGGAAGCGGTGGGCGGGCAGTTGCTGATCAACGGCCATCCGATCCGCGTCACTCACGGCAAAACGCCGGAGACGGCGGACTGGTCCGACATTGATCTGGTGGTGGAATGCTCCGGTGTCTATGGCCGACGGGCCGAACTCGGCCGCTTCATCGCCGCCGGCTGCCCGCGCCTGCTGCTCTCGCATCCGGGCGCCAGCGCAGCGGATGTCGACGCGACCATCATCGCCGGCATCAATCAGGACACGTTGACCGGCAAGGAGCGCCTGGTCTCCGCTGCGTCCTGCACGACCAACGCGGTGGTCCCGATCCTCGACCTGCTCGACCGCGAACTGGGCATCGAACAGGCCCTGCTCAGCACCCTCCACTCGGTCATGAACGATCAACCGCTGATCGACGGCTACCACCATGACGACCTGCGCCGCACCCGTTCGGCCATGCAGTCGATCATTCCGGTGTCGACCGGCCTGGCCCGCGGCGTCGAGCGCCTGCTGCCGCAACTGGCCGGGCGCGTGCACGCCAAGGCGATCCGCGTGCCGACAACCAACGTCTCGGCCATCGACCTGACCCTGAACACCCGCCACCCGGTCGATGTGACCCGCGTCAATGCCCTCCTGCAGGAGGCCTCGCGCGGGCCGCTCAAGCGCCTGGTGGCCTATTCCGAGGCGGCCCACGCCTCGATCGATTTCAATCACGACCCCCATTCCGCCATCGTCGATGGCAGCCAGACCAGCACAGCGGGCGATCATCTGATCAACCTCTTTGTCTGGTTCGACAACGAGTGGGGCTTTGCCAACCGCATGCTGGAAGTGGCGGACCACTGGTCGCGCCGCTGGCCGGCCAACCCAACATAACGCACAGGAGAATCCATCCATGAACGTCATCAAGCTGACCGATCTCGACGTCGCCGGCAAGCGCGTCTTCATTCGCGCCGACCTCAACGTGCCGCAGGACGAAGCCGGCAACATCACCGAGGACACCCGCATCCGCGCCTCGCTGGCCTCGATCAAGTACTGCCTCGAGAAGGGCGCTGCCGTCATGGTCACCTCCCACCTCGGCCGTCCGACCGAAGGCGAATTGAAGCCGGAAGACACCCTGATGCCGGTCGCCGTGCGTCTCGGCCAGTTGCTGCACACGCCGGTCCGCCTGATCCAGGATTGGGTTGAGGGCGGTTTCGAGGTCAAGCCGGGAGAAGTCGTCCTGCTTGAAAACTGCCGCGTGAACAAGGGCGAGAAGAAGAACAACGACGAACTGGCCCAGAAGATGGCCAAGCTGTGCGACGTTTACGTCAATGACGCCTTCGGGACCGCCCACCGCGCCGAAGCGACCACGCACGGCATCGCCAAATTTGCCCCGATCGCCTGCGCCGGCGTGCTGATGGGTGCCGAAATCGACGCGCTGGGCAAGGCCCTGCACGAACCCAAGCGCCCGCTGGTCGCCATCGTCGGCGGCTCCAAGGTCTCCTCCAAGCTGACCATCCTCAAGTCGCTGGCCGACAAGGTCGATCAGCTGATCGTCGGCGGCGGCATCGCCAACACCTTCCTGCTCGCCTCCGGCAAGCGCATCGGTGACTCGCTGGCCGAACCGGATCTGGTCAAGGAAGCCCACGCCATCATGGACATCATGAAGGCCCGTGGCGCCGAAGTGCCGTTGCCGACCGACGTCGTCGTCGCCGACGAAGTCTCTGCCCTGGCCCGTGCCAACAAGATCTCGGTCGACGATGTGGCCGCCCATGACCGCATTCTCGACGTGGGTCCGAAGACGGCCGCCCGCCTCTCCGAAATCATCGCCAATGCCGGTACCGTGGTCTGGAACGGTCCGGTCGGCGTGTTCGAACTGCCGCAGTTTGCCGGCGGCACCAAGATGATGGCCTCCGCCATCGCCCACTCCGAGGCCTTCTCGATCGCCGGCGGCGGTGACACGCTGGCTGCCATCGCCAAGTTCCACATCGCGGACGATGTCGGCTACATCTCGACCGGCGGCGGCGCCTTCCTGGAATTCCTCGAAGGCAAGACCCTGCCGGCCATCGCCGTGCTGGAAGAACGCGCCGCGGCAAAATAAGCCGTGGCAGGCGGTTGACCGTCGGCGACGGTCAACCGCCCCCGTAATACCCAAACCAAAGACAACACAGGGAGACACCCGCATGCCGCGCCATACCAAGATCGTCGCCACCCTCGGCCCCGCTTCCTCGACGCCCGACGTGCTCGAGCGCATGGTGGAGGCCGGCATCGACGTTGTCCGCATGAATTTCTCGCACGGCACGGCCGACGACCACAAGGCCCGCGCCGCTGCCATCCGCGTTGCCGCCGCCAAGAAAGGCCGCACCGTCGGCATCCTGGGCGACCTGCAAGGCCCGAAAATCCGCGTCGGCAAGTTCGAAAACAGCAAGATCACGCTGGCCACCGGCGACGCCTTCATCCTCGACGCGGCCTGCCCGCTCGGCAATCAGGAACGCGTCGGCCTCGATTACAAGGAACTGCCCAAGGACGTGAAGAGCGGCGACATCCTCCTGCTCGACGATGGCCGCCTGAAGCTGACGGTCGACGGCGTCAAGGGCACCGAAATCCACACGCGCGTACTGGTCGGCGGCGACCTCTCGAACAACAAGGGCATCAACCGACAGGGCGGCGGCCTGACCGCGCCGGCGCTGACCGCCAAGGACATGGAAGACATCAAGACGGCCGCAGAAATCGGCGTCGATTTCGTCGCGGTCTCCTTCCCGAAAAGCGCGGCCGACATGTACATGGCCCGCCAGCTCCTGCGCGCCGCCGGCAGCCAGGCCGTGCTGATCGCCAAGATCGAGCGCGTCGAAGCCGTCGAAAACCTCGATGAAATCCTCGACGCCTCGGATGGCGTCATGGTCGCCCGCGGCGATCTGGCCGTCGAAGTTGGCGATGCCTCCGTCCCGGCCCTGCAAAAGAAGATGATTCGCCTGGCGCGCGACAAGAACAAGCTGACCATCACCGCCACCCAGATGATGGAATCGATGATCCAGTCCCCGGTGCCGACCCGCGCCGAAGTCTCCGACGTCGCCAATGCCGTGCTCGATGGCACCGATGCCGTCATGCTCTCGGCCGAAACCGCGAGCGGCAAATATCCGGTGGAAACCGTCGAAGCCATGGCCCGCGTCTGCGTCGAAGCCGAGCGCTCGGCCGACATCACGCTGGACCGCGAATTCCTCGACCGTGTTTTCACACGCATCGACCAATCCATTGCCATGGCCGCCATCTGGACGGCCCACCACCTCAAGGTCAAGGCCATCGCCGCCCTCACCCAGTCCGGCTCGACCGCGCTCTGGATGAGCCGCATGAACTGCGGCGTGCCGATCTATGCCCTGACCCCGGATGCCGGCGCCGTCGCCCGCATGGCGCTCTACCGCGAAGTCTATCCGCTGCAGATGTCGCAGGAGCACACTGACCGCGACCGCCTGCTGGCCGAGGCCGAAACCCTGCTCATCGAACGTGGCGTCGTCGACATCGGCGACCTCATCGTGCTCACCATCGGCGAACCGATCGGCACCGCCGGCGGCACCAACACGCTGAAGATCGTCCGGGTCGGCGAGCACCAAATCATTTAAAATAGACCGATTCACATTCAACGATTTACACAGGAGTCCCCATGCCGCTCGTCTCCATGCGCCAGCTGCTCGACCACGCCGCCGAAAACGGTTACGGCCTGCCCGCTTTCAACGTCAACAACATGGAACAAGTCTGGGCCATCATGGAAGCGGCCAATCAGGTCGATGCCCCGGTCATCATGCAAGCCTCGGCCGGCGCCCGCAAATACGCCGGCGAGCCCTTCCTGCGTCACCAGATTCTGGCTGCGCTCGAAGCCTACCCGCACATCCCCATCGTCATGCACCAGGACCACGGCCAGAACCCGGCTGTCTGCATGGCTGCGATCAAGTCCGGCTTCTCCTCCGTGATGATGGACGGCTCCCTGCAGGCTGACGGCAAGACCGTCGCCAGCTACGAGTACAACGTCGAAGTGACCCGCAAGGTCGTCGAGTTCTCGCACGCCATCGGCGTTTCCGTCGAAGGCGAACTGGGCGTGCTGGGCAGCCTGGAAACCATGAAGGCGGACAAGGAAGACGGCCACGGCGCCGAAGGCACGATGAGCCGCGAAGACCTGCTGACCGACGTCGAGCAGGCCGCCGACTTCGTCAAGCAGACCAACTGCGACGCGCTGGCCATCGCCATCGGCACCAGCCACGGCGCCTACAAGTTCACCAAGAAGCCGACGGGCGACATCCTCGCCATCGACCGCATCGCCGAAATCCACGCCCGCATCCCGAACACCCACCTCGTGATGCACGGCTCCTCCTCCGTGCCGCAGGAACTGCTGGCCGAGATCCGCGAATTCGGCGGCGACATGAAGGAAACCTACGGCGTGCCGGTTGAAGAGATCGTCAAGGGCATCGCCCACGGCGTGCGCAAGGTCAATATCGACACCGACATCCGTCTCGCCATGACCGGCGCCATCCGCCGCTACCTGGCCGAGCATCCGGACAAGTTCGACCCGCGCGACTTCCTGAAGCCGGCCCGCGAAGCCGCCAAGAAGATTTGCGTCGCCCGCTTCGAAGCCTTCGGCGCAGCCGGTCAGGCCAGCAAGATCAAGGCCCTGACGCTGGACAAGATGGCCGAGCGCTACGCCAAGGGCGAACTGAACCAGATCGTCAAATAAGCCCTCTTCCGACGGTCGACCGTCTGCAGCCGCCCGGATTCGTCCCGGCGGCTGTTTTCTTTTCCGGCGCCCCAAATACGCAACAATTGCGCACAATTTCGGCGAAACACTGGGCTACAATCTGCCGCAGTGCAACATTTCTGACGACGCCATGCATCCGCGCCTGCTCCTCGCCCAACTGGAAGAACACCCGCTGCGCCAGCGGCTGAACAACGAATTCCACGCCCGCCCGCCGATCCCGATCACTGGCCCGGTGCTCGTCTCGCATCTGGTCTTCAAGCACAGCGCCACGACCGGGCAGGCCGAGAAGGAAAATCTCGCCAAGCTTTGCCAAGGCCATGTGTGCACGGCCATCGACAGCTCCGACGCCCACGTCATGATCGAGACCGGCGCCTTCCGCATGCGCTGGGAGCTGCACACCGAATTTTCCAGCTACACCTTCTTCCAGTCGCTCGAGCCGGGCCAGGAACTCTCGCCAGACGCCACCGCCTTCGATGCGGTCAATCCGGAATGGCTGGCCGGCATTCCCGGCAAGCTGATGGTGGCCGCGCATGTCGAGCTACGGTCGACCGCTGAAATCAGCCCGGAATCCGTGCTCGCCAACCTGACCCCGAACGGGCGCACCATGGTTGCCTCCCGCGTGGCCGACAACGCGGCGTGGATCTTCACCGACTTCAAGATCGACAACGGGTTCTCGCGCTTCCTGATCCTGAACGAGAGCATGACCCAGCGCCAGACCGGCCGCACCGTCCAGCGCCTCGTCGAAATCGAGACCTACCGCATGATGGCCCTGCTCGGTCTGCCGGTCGCCAAAGAGGTCGGCAAATGGCTGTACAAGGGCGAAAAGGAACTGGCCGAACTGATGGACCGCATCGGCCAGGCCAAAGGGGCGGAAGACGAACGCCAGATCCTCGCCGCCATGTCGCGCCTGGCTGCGGAGGTCGAACACTCCGTGGCCCGCACCACCTTCCGTTTCGGCGCCGCCCGCGCTTACCACGGGCTGGTCATGCAGCGCATCGAAGAACTGCGCGAAGCGCGCATCTCCGGCCTGCCGACCTTTGCCGAATTCATGCAGCGCCGCCTGCTGCCCGGCATGAACACTTGCGAAGCCATCGCCCGCCGCCAGGAAGAACTCTCCGCCCGTGTCGCGCGCAACTCGCAGCTCCTGCGTACCCGCGTCGATATCGAACTGGAGCGCCAGAACCAGGAACTGCTCGGCCAGATGAACCGCCGCGCCAAGCTGCAGCTGCACCTGCAGGAAGCCGTCGAAGGCCTCTCCGTCGTCGTGCTCACCTACTATGGCTCGCAGCTCGTGCAATACCTCGCCAAGGGCACCAAGGACCTGCACCACCTCAATACCGACCTGATCACCGCCGCGTCGATCCCTGTCATCGCCGGTCTGGTCGCCTGGGGCACGCGCCGCATGCGCAAAAAGCTCGCCGCCGAAGATGCGGGCGCACACTGATTTATAATCACGCTTTTGCTTTTACCGGGACCACGATCGTGACCGCACCGCTTTTCGAATCCACCATCACCAGCCTGCCGCTCCTCTCCAAGGGCAAGGTCCGCGACATCTACGCCGTCGACGCCGACACGCTGCTGATCGTCACCACCGACCGCCTGTCCGCCTTCGACGTCATCCTGCCGGACCCGATTCCGCGCAAGGGCGAAGTCCTGCAGGCCGTCGCCAACTTCTGGTTCGAAAAGCTCGGCCACATCGTGCCGAACCAGCTGACCGGCATCGACCCGGAAACCGTGGTCGCTGACAACGAACGCGAACAAGTGCGCGGCCGCGCCGTCGTCGTCAAGCGCCTGAAGCCGCTGCCCATCGAAGCCGTCGTGCGCGGCTACGTGATCGGCTCCGGCTGGAAGGACTATCAGGAAACTGGCGCCATCTGCGGCATCCCGCTACCGGCCGGCCTCAAGATGGCCGCCAAGCTGCCGTCCCCGATCTTCACCCCGGCCACCAAGGCCGAAGTCGGCGATCACGACGAAAACATCTCCTTCGCCAAGGCCCAGGCCAACACTGCCGCCGCCTTCGCCGACGTGCTCGCCGGCACCGGCAAGAACGGCGCCGAACTCGTTGCCCAGGCCCGTGACGTCGCCATCAAGCTCTACGAAGAAGCCGCCGCCTACGCCCGCGGCCGTGGCATCCTGATCGCCGACACCAAGTTCGAATTCGGCATCGACGCCGCCGGCACCCTGCACCTGATCGACGAAGCCCTGACCCCGGACTCCTCCCGCTTCTGGCCCGCCGACCAGTACGAAGAAGGCAAGAACCCGCCTTCCTACGACAAGCAATACGTCCGCGACTACCTGGAAACCCTGGACTGGGGCAAAGTCGCCCCCGGCCCCAAACTCCCGGCCGACGTCATCGCCCGCACCAGCGCCAAGTACATCGAAGCCTTCGAAAAGCTCACCGGCAAGACGCTGTAAGCCGACGCCCCTGGCTGCAATACAAAACGCCCGCTTGATGCGGGCGTTTTTCATTGGGTGGCGGCTAGCGACCCTAAGCGGACCTTCGTAGTTGCACCGCTAGTTCACACCCTCAATCTCTTGTGGCTCAACGCCTTCAAACGCTAGAAGCCGATTAAAAAGCTCTTGTTCGAGCAAGAACGGCCCATTCATTCTCTGCGAACGAAAAAAAGCATTAAGGTATCCCGCTGCTGCATGGGAGACATCGAGCAGTATGTCGTTTACCTGCTTGGCTGTTGCTTCTCGAAAGTCTTCAGTAATTGCACTCAGCTCGGAGTGCGCCTGATAAAAGAAATTGACGCCGAACGGCGAACCATGAATTACCTCCGATGACACCGAGTAATTTAATGCGTAGGCACCTAACAAGCGACTTCCCGCTTTCTTGCCCGCAAGCTCTCCCACCCGCCTGATTCGACTTGGAGTATCCAGTTGGGACCACTCGCGACAAGCCCCCTTTGCTGTGAACTCTTCAAATTCAACAGGTGGAGTCGGGTCATTATCAGATGATGAAATACTTAGCGTAAATTCTCCACTTCCGACTTGGCGATTTACTTCTTTCCATGCTCTATACCGAACCCAGCGCACAGCCCTTTCTGCTATCAATTCGGACTCCACCAGCAGAAATGACGCATTGACAAATGATTCAACAGCACTCCGCGCTATCGGATAAAGGTCACGAACGGGGATGCCACGCCAGTCAGTACATTTCATGATGGTATGAACAGACTGACCCGCACCCAGAGCGATATGTTGCGAAGTTTTTAGCTTAGCCTCACTGAGTGAGCACTGTAACTTCTCGCCTCGAAATTCGGCTGCCCCCTGTGTGGCCACATAAAGGCTTAGGCGCAACAACTCCATTTGTTCATTAATAATTCCCTTCAGAAGGGTTTGATGCTCAGCGAGATTGCTGCTCACGGCATTTCCTTAAGGTGCATCCAATACCATTGATATGCCTGAATAATAATTCGGCAATGACCGCTTGTGGCCGAATCCCCCCCACTGAACCCCGCCCCCACTCTCCGGTCAAACAGCCGTAACCCCGACCGAGGAGACTGTCATGCATCCCCGTTTCGATTTTCCTGTGCGCGGTTTGCCTTTGCCGCGGATTCGGCACGTTGCTGCGGCGCAGCCTTTGTCCTGGCTGAAGGCGGGTTGGCAGGACCTCCGGGCGAATCCGCTGCCCTCGCTGGCGTATGGCCTGCTGTTTGCGCTGGGGGGCGATCTGATCATCCTGGCGGCGCTGGAACACCCGCACCTGATCTCGGTTGCCATCTCCGGCTTTTTCCTGGTGGCGCCGCTGCTCGCGGCGGGCTTGTATGAACTGAGCCGCAGCCATGGCGAGGGGGAGAAGCTGCTGTTCATCGACTCTTTGCGCTGCTTCCGGCGCAACGGGCAATCGCTGGCCTTTTTCGGGCTTTTTCTGGGCTTGACCATGCTTTTCTGGGAGCGCGTGTCGGCGGTGGCCTTCGCGCTCATCGCCATCGACACCCCGGCGATGGCCAGCGCCTACCTGAGCGACATCCTGCTCAACGGCGAACATCTCGCCTTCACCCTGACCTGGCTCCTGGCCGGCGGCCTGCTGGCGCTCTTTGTCTTTGCCATCAGCGTGGTGGCGGTGCCCATGATGCTCGATCACGACACCGATGCGGTCACCGCGGCAACGACCAGCCTGCGTGCTTTCAGCCAGAATCTGCCCGCGCTGCTGCTCTGGGCCGGCCTGATTGTCGGGCTGACCCTGTTTGGCTTTGCCACGCTGCTTTTCGGCCTGGTCATCATCATGCCGATTCTCGGCCACGCCTCGTGGCACGCTTACCGCGACCTAGTAGAATAGATCGTTATACGTCCCAACACGGGCGGCCTGGACCGCCCGTTTTTATTGCGCCGACACCATGACCCTCGCACAGAACCCGCTGCTCGACTTCACCGACCTGCCCCGCTTCGACCTGATCGAACCGGCCCACGTCAAACCCGCCATCACCCAGTTGCTCACCGAAGGCCGCGCCCTGGTCGAGCGCCTGATCGCCGATCCGGCGCCCGTCACCTGGGAGAATTTCGCCGGCGCCCTCTCCGATGGCCTCGAAGGCCTGGGCCGCGCCTGGGGCGTGGTGGGCCATCTGCATTCGGTCAATGACATCCCGGCCTGGCGCGATGCCTACAACGAGATGCTGCCCGACATCTCCCGCTTCTACACGGAGCTCGGGCAGAACCTGCAACTCTTCGACAAATACCGCGCGCTCAAGCAAAGCCCGGAGTACGCCGGCCTGAGCGCGGCCCGCAAGAAGATCATCGAGAACCAGCTGCGCGACTTCCGCCTGGGCGGTGCCGAACTGCCGGAAGACCAGAAGCCGCGCTTCCTGGCCATCTCCGAAGAACTCTCCCAACTGGCGGCCAAGTTCTCGGAAAACCTGCTCGATGCGACCAACGCTTTCGCCGAAATCGTCACCGACGAGGCGGAACTCGCCGGCCTGCCGGACTACGCCAAGGAAGCCGCCCGCGAGGTCGCACAGAAAGCCGGTCTCGACGGCTGGAAGTTCACCCTGCATGCGCCGTCCTACGGTCCACTCATGCAATATGCCGAAAACCGCGATCTGCGCCAGCGCATGTACCGCGCCTACGCAACGCGCGCTGCCGAGATCGATAACGGCTATTCCAAGCCGGAATGGGACAACGGCCCGATCATGCAGCGCCTGCTCGCCCTCAAGGCAGAAGATGCCGCCATGCTCGGCTTCAACAACTACGCCGAGGAATCGCTGCTGCCCAAGATGGCCGATACGCCGGCACAAGTCCTCGATTTTCTGCGCGACATGGCGAAGAAGGCCAAGCCCTTCGCCGAACGCGACATGGCCGAGCTGCTCGCCTTTGCCCGCGACGAACTCGGCATCACCGACTTCCAGCCCTGGGATGCCGCCTTCGTCTCGGAAAAGCTGCTCCAGGCCCGCTACGCCTTCTCAGAGCAGGAGGTGAAGCAGTATTTCACCGAGCCGAACGTGGTCGGCGGCCTGTTCAAGGTCATCGAAAGCCTGTTCGGCGTCCGCGTGAAGCCGGACAGCGCTCCGGTCTGGCATGAGGACGTGCGCTTCTACCGCCTGGAAACGACCGACGGCGCCCTGGTCGGCCAGTTCTACATGGATCTCTACGCCCGCGAAACCAAGCGCGGCGGCGCCTGGATGGACGAAGCCCGCTCGCGCAAGCGCACCGCAAGCGGCATCCAGACCCCCATCGCCTACCTGAACTGCAACTTCGCCCGTCCGGTTGGCGGCAAGCCGGCCACCTTCACGCACGATGAAGTGATCACCCTCTTCCACGAAGCCGGCCACGGCCTGCACCACCTGCTGGCGCGCGGCGAAGAAGCCGGGGTATCCGGGATTCACGGCGTGGAGTGGGATGCCGTCGAACTGCCCTCGCAGTTCATGGAAAACTACTGCTGGGAATGGGATGTCCTGCAAGGCATGACCGCCCATGTTGATACCGGCGCCCCGCTGCCGCGCGCGCTCTACGACAAGATGCTCGCCGCCAAGAATTTCCAGAGCGGCATGATGACCGTACGCCAGCTCGAGTTCTCGCTCTTCGACATGATCCTGCACAGCGAATTTGACCCGAACGGGCCGTCGACCGTCATGGATGTGCTGAATACGGTTCGTCAGGAAGTCGCCGTGCTGATCCCACCGGCCTGGCACCGCTTCCCCAACAGCTTCTCGCATATCTTCGGCGGCGGCTACGCGGCCGGCTACTACAGCTACAAGTGGGCCGAAGTCCTCTCAGCCGACTGCTACGCCGCCTTTGAAGAGGCGGGCAACCCGTTCGACCCGGAGGTCGGCAAGCGCTTCCTCGACGAGATTTTGTCGCGCGGTGGCGAACGTCCCGCCCTGGAGAACTTCAAGGCCTTCCGTGGCCGCGAACCCAGCCCGGATGCCCTGCTGCGCCACAGCGGCATGGTTGCCGCCTGATCGAGGAGCCCCGCATGCGCCGCCTGACTGCCGCCAGCCTCACCCTGCTGCTCACGGCCAGCGTCTTTGCCCAGACTTACCGCTGGACGGACGCCAATGGCCGCACCATGGTCACCGACACCCCGCCCCCGGCGGGCCGCTCGGCCGTGCAGAGCGGCAGCGGGCCGGTGCCCAATGACGGCCTGACGCCGGCTGCACGACAGGCAGCGGCCAATTTCCCGGTCATCCTGTACACCAGCGAGACCTGCGGCGATCCGTGCAAGCAGGCCCGCGACCTGCTGCAAGGACGCGGCGTTCCGTTCACCGAAAAGCCCGTCAAGACCGCGCAGGAATTCGATGAATTCAAGCAGTTGACCGGCGACGCCTTCGTGCCGACCCTCAAGGTGGGCCGCCAGGTCCTGCGCGGGCTCGAACCCAACTCCTGGCAAAGTCAGCTCGACTTTGCCGGCTATCCGAAAGGCAAAGGCAAATGAAGATTGCCGCCTGGAATGTCAATTCCCTCAAAGTCCGCCTCCCCCATCTGCTCGACTGGCTGGCCACCGAAAACCCCGATGTGATCTGCCTGCAGGAACTGAAGCTGGAGGACGACAAGTTTCCCCGCGCCGAAATTGAGGCCGCCGGCTATCACGCCGCCTTCTTCGGCCAAAAAACCTACAACGGCGTCGCCCTCATTTCCCGCCATCCGATCGAGGATGTCTGCCTCGGCAATCCGCATTACCCGGACGAGCAAAAGCGCCTGATCAGCGGCACGATCAACGGCGTGCGCGTCGTCTCCGCCTACATACCCAACGGCCAGGCCGTCGGCAGCGAGAAATACGCTTACAAGCTGGCCTGGCTGGACGGGCTGATCACGTGGTTGGGCGAGGAAATCAAGGCGCACCCGCAGCTGGCGCTGTGCGGCGACTACAACATCGCCCCGGACGACCGCGACGTGCATGACCCCAAGCGCTGGACCGGGGAGATCCTCTGCTCCGAACCGGAGCGGCACGCTTTCCAGCGCCTCCTCGACCTCGGCCTGACCGACTCTTTCCGCCTCTTCGAGCAACCGGAAAAAACCTTCTCCTGGTGGGATTACCGCATGCTCGGCTTCCAGAAGAACCTGGGCCTGCGCATCGACCATATCCTGCTCTCCCATCCGCTCGCCGGACGCTGTACGGCGGCGGGCGTGGACCGGGCACCGCGCAAGCTGGAGCGCCCCTCCGACCACGCCCCGGTCTGGGCCACCCTGGATTGAAAATGGCATGGTAAATACGGTCGACCGTCGGAGCCTGCTTGCGCGCTACCCGGCTTTTCAGGGGCTGCCCGATGCGCTGCTCGATGGCCTCTGCGCTCCTGGCGCCGTCATGCACATCCCGGCCGGCACCCAGCTTTTTGCCGAACAGCAGGCCTGCCCGGGCTTTCCGCTGCTGATGGCGGGCAGCATCAAGGTGCTCAAGCTCGCCGCGAGTGGCCGCGAATTGATGCTCTATCGCGTTCAGCCGGGCGGCTCCTGCATCATTTCCTCCTCCTGCCTGCTCGGCAAGGCGGATTACAACGCACGCGGCATCGCCGAAACGGCGCTCACCCTGCTCATCCTGCCGGTGGCCGAATTCAGCCGCCTGCTGGTCGAGCATCCGCCCTTCCGGGATTTCGTGTTTCACCTGTTCACCGAACGCATTGCGGAATTGATGCAACTGGTCGAAGAAGTCGCCTTCGCCCGCCTCGACCAGCGTCTGGCCAAACTCCTGCTGGCGCGTCAAAGCACTGCGCTGAACGTGACCCACCAGCAATTGGCAGATGAACTGGGCAGCGTCCGTGAAATCGTCAGCCGCCTGCTGAAAGGCTTTGCAGCACAGGGTTTGGTCACGCTTGGCCGCGAGCAGGTGACGATTACCGATCGCCCCGGCCTGCAAAAACTGGCGGCTGTGTAACCCAGGTTACAGACCTGCCCCACGGTGATGCTTAAACTGGCGCCATCTCAACACCGTAATGGAGAACGCAACATGGCAGCCAATGTGGGTGGTATCGACAAAATCCTGCGTATCGTCGGCGGTGCCGGCCTGATCGGCGCCACGGCCGCCGGCCTGCTCCCGACCTGGGGCTATATCGGCATCGTGCCGCTGGCCACCGGCTTGATGGGCTGGTGCCCGCTGTATCCGCTGCTCGGCATGAACACCTGCCCGATCAAGAAAGACTAAGGCAGCACAAGGTTTTTCCAGCTTTTTGCAGAAGGCGGCCGGGGCAACCCGAGCCGCTTTTTTTGTCTGTTTGACCCTCTTTTTGTTCATCAAAAGGGACGCAGGAGGACGGAGAGATTCCCCCCCAGCCTGGACACATCCGCAGCCCCCCCCAATCAAGGGAAAGGCATGCCTAAAGCGATACTGCACAGCGTGACCACACCACTTTTTTGACATACTTCCTGTCAGAGCACACCCGCCCTGCGTACAATGCGCACAGCCAAAACAAAACCAAGACGGGCATGCCTTTTACTCTCGAATGGACACAACGCGGCGTCATCAAGCGCTTTCACGGCCACCTGAGCGGGTACGATCTCGTTGCCAGCGCCGAGGCTGTGGGCAGCGACCCACGCTACGACCGTCTGCGCTTCATTCTGAACGATTTCACGGCAATCGGCAGTCACGCCATCGATGCCACAGATATCGAGCATTACGCCTCGCTACGCATCGGCGCCGCTTTGCATAACCGCCACGTCCTCTCGCCCTTCGTGGCGCAGGGCAATCCCGGCGAGCACATTGCCCGCTGTCTGCAAACGCCCGATTATGAAAACGGCCATCCCGTCGAGACCTTCCCGGATCTCGACAGCGCGCTGCACTGGGTGGCTCAGCGCGTCAAATAATTGGCGATCCGGACGTAGTCTTCCACCGGCACGTCTTCGGGACGCAGGGTGGGGGCAATCCCGAGCGCAGTGAACCCAGCATCATCGAGAATGCCTTTGAGGGTATTACGCAGCATCTTGCGGCGCTGGGCGAAGGCGGCCAGCACCACACTGGCCAGCTTGTCCGGATCTTTCGCGTTGAGTTCGGCGGCGGGCTTGGGGATCAAGCGGACCACGGCAGACTCGACTTTGGGCGGCGGATCGAAGCTTTCCGGCGGCACGTCGATCAGCCACTCCATCCAGAAGCGGTATTGCAGCATCACGGACAAGCGCCCGAAGTCGGCATCGCCCGGCTCAGCGACCATGCGTTCGACGACTTCCTTTTGCAGCATGAAGTGCATGTCGACGACCCGGTCCGCGTAGTCGGCCAGATGGAAGAGCAGCGGCGTGGAGATGTTGTAGGGCAGGTTGCCGACGATTTTCAGGCGCGGCCCGATCGTCGCAAAATCGAAGGCCAGCGCATCGCCTTCGTGCACGGTCAGGCGTTCGGGCGGATGTTTCTGCTTCAGGCGGGCAATCAGGTCACGGTCGATCTCGACCACGTGCAGCTGATCCACCTGCGCCATCAACGGCTCCGTCAGCGCGCCGAGGCCCGGACCGATTTCGACCACCTGGTCACCGGCCTGCGGCCGGACAGCACCAACGATGGCATCGATGATGCCGCGGTCGACAAGGAAATTCTGGCCAAAACGCTTGCGGGCGACGTGTGTCGTGCCGGCGACCGGTTTCTTCATGATGGATTCTTTCTAGCGTAGAGGCTGGCTGCAACGCGCCATGCGCGCGGCCTCAGCCACGGCTTCAAACAGGCTGCCGGGGTCGGCACGGCCGGTGCCGGCGAGTTCAAGGGCAGTACCATGATCGACCGAGGTACGGATGATGGGCAAGCCGAGCGTGACATTGATGCCATGGCCGAACGTGGCGTACTTGAGCGCCGTCAGCCCCTGGTCGTGGTACATCGCGAGCACGGCATCGCCCTGCGCGAGCACTGGCGGGGTAAACATCGTATCGGCCGGATGCGGCCCGGACAGGTCCATACCCTCGGCACGCAGCTGCGCCAGGACCGGGGTGATGACCTCGATCTCCTCGCGCCCGAGGTAGCCCCCCTCGCCGGCATGGGGATTGAGACCGGCCACGAGGATGCGCGGCCGGGCAATGCCGTACTTGGTTTTGAGGTCGGCATCGAGGATGCGCAGGGTGCGCGTCAGGACATCTGCCGTAATCGCCGCCGGAACATCCTTGAGCGGCAGATGGGTCGTCGCGAGCGCAACGCGCAGCGGACCGCGCGGCGTATCCCCGGCAAGCATCATGACGACCAGCGGCGTCCCGGTTTCGTCGGCCAGATATTCCGTATGACCGGTAAACGGGATACCGGCGGCGTTGATCACGCCCTTGTGCACAGGCGCGGTGGCCATCGCCGCAAACTCACCGGACTGACAACCCGCCAGCGCGCGATCGAGCAATTCGAGCACGTAGGGGCCGTTGACCGTCTCCAGCTCACCCGCCACAGACGCCGTACGCAGCGGCACATGGCAGACGACGAGGGCCTGCGGGGCAAGCGGCTGATCGACGGCAAGGGCCGCCTCGTAATCAATCAGGTGTACATCAAGGTCGAGTTGGGCAGCACGCTCAGCCAGCAGATGGCGATCGCCGAGTACAACGATGCGCGCATCGGCCTGCGGCCCGGCAAGGCGCAGACAGAGCTCCGGCCCGATTCCGGCCGGTTCGCCGCTGGTGACGGCGATGAGCGGCTGCATCATTGTTCCTGCAGGCGGTTTTCGACGTAGGTGCGGTCGCGCAGCTGACGCAACCAATCCTGATAGGCATCGTCCAGCTTGCGCTCACGCAGCGCCTGACGGGCCACCGCGCGCTGACGCTCGGCCGAGACATCGCGCTCGCGACGCTCCTGCACCTGGATCAGATGGAGACCGAACGGCGACTGGATGACCGTGCTGACCTCGCCCGGCTTCAGCGCATCCATGGCACGCTCGAACTCCGGCACGGTATCGCCTGGATTGAGCCAGCCCAGATCGCCGCCCTTGGGCGCCGAGCCATCCTGGGAATAGAGGCGGGCCTGTTCGGCAAAGTCGGCGCCATGGCTGATGCGCTCACGCACATTCTCCAGTTTGCGGCGGGCTTCGGACTCCGAAACAATCTCGTTGATACGGATCAGGATGTGCCGGGCACGGGTTTGTTGAACCGCAGCCGGGGCCGCGCCACCGCGCTTGGCAACCAGCTTGATGATGTGAAAACCGGCCGAGGAACGTACCAGATCGCTCACCGCGCCGAGTTGCAGGCGCGTGGCCGTTTCAGCGTACAGCGCCGGCAGACGATCCGGAGAGCGCCAGCCGAGTTCGCCACCCTGCAGCGCATCGGGTGCGTCGGAATAGGCTGCCGTCAGTTCGGCAAAATTTTCACCGGCCTTGGCCCGCTTGAGGGCCAGTTCAGCCCGCTGACGCAGTTTCTGAATCTGCTCCGGCGTGGCCGATTCCGGTGCACGCAACAGGATGTGTGCCAGCTGGAACTCTTCCTGGTTGCCCGATGCTGCCTGGTTGGCCAGGTAGTTGTCGATTTCGCTGTCGGAGATGACGAGACGGCTATCGACCTCACGCTCACGCAGACGGGCCATGGTCATTTCGCCCCGGATTTCCTCGCGGAACCGCGGATAGGCGATGCCATCCTTTTCCAGCGCCTGGCGGAACTGCTGCGGCGTCATCTTGTTGTTTGCAGCAATGCGGGTGATCGCCTGGTCGAGCTGGGCATCGTCGATGCGCAGGCCGCTTTCCTTGGCGTACAGCAACTGGGCCCGGTCCATGATCAGGCGTTCCAGCATCTGGCCTTCCAGCACGTCTTCCGGCGGCAAGGGCGTGCCCTGCTTTTGCAACTGCTTCAGTGCGGTCACCAGACGGGCCTTGAGTTCGCGATAGGTAATCACCTCATCGCCCACCACCGCCACGATGCGGTCTGCTTCGACCGGCTCACGCGCTGCTTGCGCGGTCGGGACAGCAGTCGCCAGCAGGGCGGCCAGAATGAGACAGGAGCGCAGAAAAGGAGTGAACATGGTCATTATCGATAAGAAGGCATCACGCTGGAGGTCGGCATTTCGTTGGTCTTGCCATAACCGGGAATACTGCGCCGCAGAAGGCCCATCGGGTTGGAGCCGATGCTGGCGAAGTCGAGCAATTCAAGCTGGAAAAATACCGTGGTATTCGGGGTGCCTGCAATGGCTTCCAGACGCTGGGCGACAACACGGGTCGCCCAGCAGCCGGCGTTGTACTCAAGGCCGGCGATGGCTTCGAGCAGTTGTTTGTCACGCAGGGAGTAGTTGTAACGCCCCACGGCATACCACTGCGCCGACAACGGCCACTGACCGGCCAGATCGATCTGATCAACGGTGGAGTTACCCGTTAGCGGATCGCGCACGTAGCGATAGCTGGCGCTCAGGGCTTTGCCGAGTTCGGGCTGATAGCGTATGCCGGCGGAAAAACGCTCGCTGACGCTGTCACGATAATTGTATTCCCAGGCGACATCGCCATAGGTTTTCGGTGCCACCAGGCCGTTGACCGCCGCCACCAGGTTCGAGGAATCCTCTGTCCGCAAGGTTTCGGTCGGCAAGCCGACACGTTGCGGCTTGAAGTAGTAACGCTGCCCCAGCATGGCCTTGAAACGCTCAGCCCCGGTTTCCGCATCCAGCATGCGGGTCGTCACGGCTGCCGTCAGCTGATTCGCATCGTTCAAGCGGTCGTAACCGCTATAACGGTTCTCGGCGAAAATCTGGGCGAAGTTGAAATCAGTCAGGCCAGAGTCAAATACCGGGATGTTGCTCTGATTTTTGTAGGGAATATTGACGTAATACAGACGTGGTTCCAGCGTCTGAATATAGCCCTTGCCCGCCAGCGAAGTCTCTCGCTCGAAAAAGACCGTGGAATCCAGCGTAAAGGTTGGCAGCACACGGTTGATGCGATCCGCTTCGGCCAGATTGACGGTCGCGCGATCCAGCGCATAGCTGGTCATGTGCATGCCGACTTTGGGGATAATCTGGAAGCCTGGCGCCACCACCGGCAGCGACATCTGCGGATAAAAGACCATGCGATCGCCGCGATCCTTGTTCAGGACATCATCGTGCGTAAAGCGCGTGTATTGGCCAACAACGGACATATCCGTCTTGAATACATTGGCTTTGTACCCGAAGAGGTTCAGCTGCGGCTCGATGAAGTACGGGCGCGTCACCGGATTGGCGGGGTCTGGCGAAAGCGTCTGGTAGCGCAACACCTGCATATTGGTCTGCAACCACGACGCCGGCGAATAGCCCAGCACCACCTGACGGGGCAACTGGACCTGCGAAGTCTGCAGCAGGCGGGAGGTCATATCCACCCAGTACTTATCGTCCGACACCCCTTGCCAGTTGATCGCAGCCGAGACCCCTTGCCCCAGATTCTGCTGATGCTGGATCCAGTAGCCATAGCGCGACTTCCCTGTTGCATCGTCTTCGGGCAAGTATTCCGCCCGCCAATTACTCAGCGGCGTGTTCTGGTCAAAATAACGGAATTCCCCTGCCAACTGCATCCCGTGCTTGCTCATGTAACGCGGATTCAGCGTCAGGTCATAGTTCGGCGCGATCGACCAGTAATAGGGCACCGTCACATCGAAGCCGGTGCGCGATGATGCAGACCAGAAGGGATGCAGGAAGCCGGACTGACGCTGATGGTTCAGCGGAAAAGTCGCTTTCGGCGCGTAGAACAGGGGAACCCCCTTGAAACGCAGCACGGCGTTATCGGCAACGCCCTGATCCTGATCGTAGTCCAGAAGCGTCGAGTCAGCCTCCAGATACCAGTCACGCTCGCCGGGTTTGCAGGTTGAGTAGCTGCCCGAAGTCAGCCGGATCTGATTCTCCCCTTCGAAATCGATCCGCTCCGCCTCGCCGGAAGCCTCCGAGAGGCGACGCTCGCGCAGTGTCGTCGGCAAGCCGTAATTCCCCGGGATATTGAGCATCATGGGGGCGCCAGAGTTACTCGAGGTACTGGCGTTCGAACTGGCAACCGTAACGGTCAATTGCTGCGGCGCGAAGAAGCGATTATCCACCTCACGCGTAAAGTAATAACGCGCCTTTTCGGCGTAGCCGATCTGCTCCGAGAGTTTCATGCGCAGATAGGGGGCCTCGACTTCGGCACCTTCCTGCTCCAGGCGGACATTACCCGTTGCCTCGATCTCGTCGTCCAGCGGCCAGTAGCGCAATTTATCGGAAAAAAGCAGGGAGCCCGTCTTGCGCAACTCGACATTACCCTCGGCATCGGTCACATCATCCGCGTGCCCTTCCATCTGATCCGCCACGATGAACATCGGATAGGCGTCGTCCCGCTTCAGTTCGGGGGTTGGCGCAGGCGACAGGAACGATCCGCCGCCGATCAGCGGGGCCGTCGGCTTTGGCCGGGCCAGTCGGTTGAACTTACGCTCCATGCGGAGCTTGACCGGTGTGGTATCCAGCGCCGATTCTGCGGGCTCCGCAGAGGGGGCAACACTGTTCGTAGCGGGAACAGCGGGCACCACCGGATGGCTGGCTTCGACAGCCGCGTGCGCCGTCTGCGTGCCGGCAAAGAGGCAACAGACCAGCAGGGCGAGGGGACGGCGGGCAAATCCGGGCATGGGTCAGGCTGATATCCGGGACCGGAATGGCCGATGCCCGAGTGTTAAAATCCGGGCATTTTACAACGAACACTGGCTGCCCACCCATGGAAGCTCTCTCGCGCGATCAACTGGTGACCGATTGGGTCGCCCAACGTTTCCCGAATCAATCCGTCCAGATCACCCCCGCTTCGGCCGATGCCAGCTTCCGCCGCTATTTCCGCCTGACCTGGCCGGATGGCACGACGCGCATCCTGATGGATGCCCCACCGGAAAAAGAAGACTGCAAGCCCTTCATTCACGTCGCCGGCCTGCTCGCCAAGGCCAAACTGGCCGCGCCGCGCATTCTGGACCAGGACCTCGACAACGGTTTCCTGGTGCTCACCGATCTCGGCCGTATCGGCTATCTCGACGCCCTGAATGCCGACCTCTCGCTCGCCGACACCCTGATGCGCCCGGTGCTCGACGTGCTCGTCCAGTGGCAACTCGCCTCGACGGCCGCCACCCTGCCGCCTTACGACGGCCACCTGCTGCGGCGCGAACTCGATCTTTTCCCGGAATGGTTCCTTGGCCGCCATCTGAACCTCGAGCTCTCCGAGGACGACCGCTCCATGCTCGACCGGACCTTCAAGTTCCTGATCAACAGCGCGCTGAATCAGCCCAAGGTGTTCGTGCACCGCGACTTCATGCCGCGCAACCTGATGGTCGTCGAAAGCGAAGCCACGCTGACCCCGGGCATCATCGACTTCCAGGACGCCGTCTATGGCCCGATCACCTACGACGTGGTTTCGCTGTTCCGCGACGCCTTCATCTCCTGGGATGAGGAACAGGAAATCGACTGGGTCGTCCGCTATTGGGAAAAAGCCCGCGCCGCCGGTCTGCCTGTGCGCGAGGACTTCGGTGCCTTTTTCCGCGAATACGAACTGATGGGCCTGCAGCGCCACCTCAAGGTGCTCGGCATCTTCTGCCGCCTCAAGTACCGCGACGGCAAGGACAAGTACATCGAAGACCTGCCGCGCTTCATGACTTATGCCAAGAAGACCGCCAGCCGCTACATCCAGCTGAAGCCGCTGCTCAACCTGCTCGACCGCATCGACGGCCAGACGGACCTGATCGGCTACCGCTACAAATAAACCATGAAAGCCATGATCCTGGCCGCCGGGCGCGGCGAACGCATGCGCCCGCTCACCGACCACACGCCCAAGCCCTTGCTGACGGTGGGCGGCAAGCCGCTGATCGTCTGGCACCTGGAAAAACTGGCGGCGGCCGGCTTTCGGGAGGTGGTCATCAACCACGCCCACCTCGGCGAGCAAATCGAAGCCACGCTGGGCACAGGCGAGCAGTGGGGACTCACTCTGCGTTACTCCCCGGAGCCGCCGGGCGCCCTCGAAACGGCTGGCGGCATCGCCACCGCGCTACCCCTGCTCGGCACGGCCCCCTTTCTGGTGGTGAATGGCGATGTCTGGTGCGATGTGGATTTTGGCCATTTCTGCCGGTCGACCGTCGGAAACAGACCAACATGCCCCACCGCCGGCGCCCGTCTGCTGCTCGTACCCAACCCGGCGCACCACACCCGCGGCGATTTTTCGCTGGACGGCGGGCACATCACCCTCGCCCGCGATGACGCGACCTTCACCTATGCCGGGATCGGCATCTATGACCCGGCGCTCTTCCGCGACGTTCCGGCGCACCAGCCGATGAAGCTGCGCCCGCTGCTCGACGCCGCCATCGCCGCCGGCACACTGCAGGGCGACATCCACCGCGGACGCTGGGTGGATGTCGGCACCCCGGCCCGCTTGGCCGAACTGGATCAGGAGTTGCAAAGCGCATGACCCACGCCCATTTTCTCGCCCGCCGCAAACGTCTTCTGAAGGCCATCGGCAACGGGGTCGCGGTGATCCCGACCGCGCCGGAAGTCGTGCGCAACCGCGACGCGCACTACCCCTACCGTTTCGACAGCTACTTCTGGTACCTCACCGGCTTCCCCGAACCGGAAGCCGTGGTCGTGCTCGTCGGCGCACAGCCGGGCAAGAAGGCGAAGTCCATCCTGTTCTGCCGCGACAAGCACGCAGAACGTGAAATCTGGGACGGCTACCGTTACGGGCCCAAGGCGGCCAAGACGGCCTTCGGGTTTGACGCTGCCTATTCGATCGAAGCCTTCGACAAAATCCTGCCCGAATTACTGGTCGACCGTGACAGCCTCTGGCACAGCATCGGCCACGATGCCGGCTGGGATGCCCGGATCAGCCAGGCGCTCAATGCCGTGCGCGCTCAGACCCGGGCCGGCAAACGTGCGCCGCGCGCCATCCACGACCTGCGCGCCGAACTGGATGCGATGCGCCTGATCAAGGATGGCGCCGAGCTGGACCTCATGCAACAGGCGGCCGACATCGCCAGCGCCGGCCACGCCCGCGCCATGCGCGCCTGCCGCCCCGGCATGGCCGAATACGAACTCGAAGCCGAACTGACTTACGCGTTCCGCAAACGCGGCGCCGACGCGCACGCCTACACGCCCATCGTGGCCGGCGGCGCCAACGCCTGCGTCCTGCATTACGTCGAGAACGACAAGCTGCTCAATGACCACAGCCTGGTCCTGATCGATGCCGGCTGCGAAGTGCGTGGCTACGCCGCCGACATCACCCGCACCTTCCCGGTCAATGGGCGCTTCACGCCGGCTCAGAAGGACGTCTACGAAATCGTACTGGCCGCGCAGGATGCAGCCTTTGCCGCCACCGCGCCGGGCCAGCACTTCATGGCCGGGCACGATGCGGCCGTCCGCGTCCTGACCCAGGGCCTGATCGACCTCAAGCTACTCAGCGGCAACCTCGACAACCTGATCGAAAAAAGCGATTTCCGCCGCTTCTACATGCACCGTACCGGCCACTGGCTCGGCCTCGACGTGCACGATGCCGGCGAATACAAGACAGGCGACGCCTGGGCCGTGTTGCAGCCGGGCATGACCCTGACCGTCGAACCCGGCCTCTACATCCGCCCAGGCGCCGACATCCCGCCCGAACTGGCCGGCATCGGCATCCGCATCGAAGACGACGTGCGCGTCACCGCCAGCGGCTGCGACGTCTATACCAGCGCCCCGAAAACCGTGGCGGAAATCGAAGAGGTCATGCGCCATGACTGAGACGCCGCTCGAGACCGTCGACACCCTGATCATCGGCGCCGGCCCGGTCGGCATGACCCTGCACCTGGCCCTCGCTGCGGCCGGCCGGAAATCGCTGCTCTTGGACCGTCGACCGTCGGCCGCCCTGCAGGCCGACCCGCGCGCCCTGGCCTTGTCGCACGGCGCACGCCAGTTGCTGGAACAGATCCGGAGCTGGCCGATCCACGCTGCCACCTCGATCGAGACCATCCACGTTTCGCAAAAGGACGGCTTTGGCCGCACCCTCATCGACCGCAGCGACTACGCCCTGCCCGCGCTCGGCTACGTGGTGCGTTACCGCGACCTGGCCGCCGCCCTCAGCGCCAACCTCGCCGCCGATGCCCTGCTCGCCGAGGCTGAACTGCTCGACATCGCACCGGACACGGACGGTGTCACCGTCGCCCTGCGCCAGGCCGGGCAGCTGCGCCGCCTGCGCTGCAATCTGCTGGTCCACGCGGAAGGCACACCGGGCGATGAAAACGGCGTCTCGGTGGCGGATTACGGCCAACACGCGGTGATCTGCGAAGTCACGCCGTTGGCCGGCCACCACCAGCGCGCCTGGGAACGCTTCACGCCGGACGGCCCGCTCGCCCTGCTACCGCTGGGCAAGGAATACTCCATCGTCTTCACCCTGCCGCCAGACAAAGCCGATGCGGTGATGGCGCTCGACGACGAGGCCTTCATCGCCGCCCTGGAGCGCCAGTTCGGACGCGGCATGCGCTTCGCCAAGCCGGGCAAGCGCAGCCGTTTTCCGCTCGCCCTGCGCCTGCGGGACACCCTGGTCAAGGGCCGCGAAGTCTGGGTCGGCAACAGCGCCCAGACCCTGCACCCGGTCTCCGGACAAGGCTTCAACCTCGGCCTGCGCGATGCCTGGCAGTTGGCCGAAATCCTCCACACCCACGGCACAGAGATGCCCGAACTCGACCGCTACGTGCGCGCCCGCCGCCTCGATCGCCGCGGCAGCGCCTTCTTCACCGACCAGATCGTCAAAGCATTCTCCAACGACTGCGGGCCGCTCAAGCTGGCCCGCGGCCTTGGCCTGCTGGCGCTGGATGTCTTTCCCCCGGCCCGCCACTTCGTCGCCAAACGCATGATCTGGGGCGCCCGCGCCTGGCCTTGATCGCTCTGCCTTGATCTGTCTAATGGGCAGCCGCCCGGCTGCCCATTACCCTCCCGCCATGAACACCACCACCGCCTGGCTCCTCGCCTGCCGCCCCAAAACCTTGCTGGTTTCGCTCTCGCCCGTGCTGCTCGGCGCAGCGCTGGCCTGGCATGACACGCAGCACCTGCTCATCCTGCCCCTGCTCGCCGCTGCCCTGGGCGCCGCCTTCATCCAGATCGGGACCAACCTGTTTAACGATGTCGGCGACTTCCTGCGCGGCACCGATACGCCGGATCGCATTGGCCCCCGCCGCGCCACGGCGGAAGGCTGGCTGAGCCCACGCGCCGTCGCCGCCGGGGCCTGGACCTGCTTTGCCCTGGCCTTTGCCTGCGGCATCTATCTGGTCTGGCTGGGTGGCTGGCCCATCGTGGCCATCGGCCTTGCTTCGCTGGCAGCGGGCTGGGCCTACACAAGCGGCCCCAGGCCCATCGCCTACGGTCCACTCGGCGAAAGCTTCGTTTTTGTCTTTTTCGGCCTGGTCGCCGTCGGCGGGACGTATTACCTGCAAACCGGCAGCCTGAGCACACTGGTGCTGCATGCGGCCAGCCTGCTCGGCCTGCACGCGGCGGCGGTGATCACGGTCAATAACTACCGCGACCGCGACGGCGATCAGCGCAGCGGCAAGCACACCCTGGCGGTCAGGCTTGGCCGGCCGGCCACGCGCTGGCTCTACGCCCTGGAAATGCTGCTGCCGTACGGCCTGCTGCTGCCACTCAGCGGCACGACCAGCCTGCTCTGGCTACCCACCCTCACCCTGCCGCTCGCGCTGCACCTGATCCACCGCTTCTGGCGTACCCCGCCCGGGCCGGTTTTCAACACGCTCCTGGCCCAGACTGCCGCCCTGCAATTCGTCTTTGCCAGCCTGCTCGCGACCGGTTTTTTCTTGGTGTAAACCACAATGCCGCAAGGTATTGAATTCTTGTAGAATCCAGCGCTTTTTTCCGGGAGCAGGTCCATGCTCGAACGCTTTTTCCAGCTCAAGGCCCACGGCACCACGGTTCGCACCGAAGTCCTCGCCGGCCTGACCACTTTCCTGACGATGGCCTACATCGTCTTCGTCAACCCGGATATCCTCTCGGCCGCCGGCATGCCGCGCGATGCCGTGTTCGTCGCCACCTGCCTCGCCGCCGCGCTGGGCACCGCGATCATGGGCCTCTACGCCAATTACCCGGTGGCGCTGGCCCCGGCCATGGGTCTCAACGCTTACTTCGCCTTCACCGTCGTCCAGGGCATGGGCTACACCTGGCAGGCCGCCCTCGGCGCCGTGCTCATTTCCGGCGGGCTGTTCATCCTGTTGAGCCTCTTCAAGGTGCGCGAATGGATCGTCAATGCCATTCCGACCTCGCTCAAATATTCGATTTCCGCCGGGATCGGCCTCTTTCTCGCGATCATCGGCCTGAAGAACGCTGGCCTGATCACCGCCCACCCGGCCACCCTGCTCACCCTCGGCGACATCTGCAGCCCCGGCCCGCTCCTCGCCGCATCCGGCTTCATGCTGATCGCCGCGCTGGAGTACCGCAAGGTGCCGGGCGCCATCATCATCGCCATTCTGTCCGTGACCGGCGCCTCGGTCGCGCTCGGCCTGGTGGAGTTCAAGGGCATCATCGCCGCTCCGCCGTCGCTCGCGCCGACCTTCATGCAGCTGGACCTGGCCGGCGCCTTGAATGCCGGCCTGCTTGCCGTCGTGCTCACCTTCTTCATGGTCGAACTCTTTGACGCCTCCGGCACCCTGGTCGGCGTCTGCCACCGGGCCGGCCTGCTCGACAAGGACGGCAAGCTGCCGCGCCTGAAGAAGGCCCTGCTCGCCGACTCCGTCGCCATCAGCGCCGGTGCCGTGCTCGGCACCTCCTCGACCACGGCCTACATCGAATCCGCCGCGGGTACCGCGGCCGGTGGCCGCACCGGCCTGACCGCCGTCGTCGTCGCCCTGCTCTTCCTGTGCTGCATCGTGTTCGCCCCGCTGGCCGGCACCGTGCCCGCCTACGCCACGGCCCCGGCCCTGTGCTACGTCGCCATCCTGATGTCGCGCGGCCTCGCCGAGATCGAATGGGATGACCTGACCGAAGCCACCCCGGCCGTCGTCACCGCCATCACCATCCCGTTCACCTTCTCGATCGCGCACGGCATTTCCTTCGGCTTCATTTCCTATGTCGCCATCAAGGTGCTGGCCGGCCGCGCCCGCGATGTGTCGCCAACGGTGGCGATCATTGCCGCCGCCTTCGTCGCCAAATTTGCCCTGCTCTGAGAGGTTGACCGTGGACCGAGCCCCCCTGCCCGACACCGGCTACCTGAAAGCCCGCATCCGGACCGTGCCGGACTGGCCGCAAGCCGGCGTCCAGTTCCGTGACATCACGCCCGTGCTGCAAGACCCGCGCGCCTTCCGCGTGCTCGTCGACGCCTTCGTCCTGCGCTACATGGAAACGCCGATCGACGTCATCGCCGGCATCGATGCGCGCGGCTTCATCCTGGGTGCCGTCGTCGCCCACCAGTTGAACAAGGGCTTCGTGCCGGTGCGTAAAAAGGGCAAACTGCCTTTCACCACCGTCTGCGAGGAGTACGAGCTGGAATACGGCAACGCCACCGTCGAGATGCACGTCGATGCCATCAAGCCGGGCGACCGCGTGCTCCTGATCGACGATCTGATCGCCACCGGCGGCACCATGATGGCCGGCGCCCACCTCATCCAGCGCCTCGGCGGTCAGATTGTCGAAGCCGCCGCCATCGTCGACCTGCCGGAACTCGGCGGCTCGGTGCTGCTCAAGGAGGCCGGCCTGCCCGTCTTTACCGTTTGCGAATTTGAAGGACACTGAGATGAACGAGATGCAAGAAATCAAGCAGGCCATGGCCGAAGCCGACTGCCTGGCCAGCCCCGCCGAAGTGGACGCCGCCCTCGACCGGATGGCCGCCGCCATCACCGCCGAACTGGCCGACAGCAACCCGCTGGTCTACACGGTCATGAACGGCGGCCTGATCGTCGCCGGTCGACTGCTCGCCCGCCTCGATTTCCCGCTCGAATCCGCCTACCTGCACGCCAGCCGCTACGGCCATCAACTGCAGGGCAAGAGCCTGCTCGACTGGCGCGTGCGCCCGACCCAGGAGCTCAAGGGCCGCACCGTGCTCGTCGTCGACGACATCCTCGACGAAGGCCACACCCTGAAGGCGATTTGCCAGTACCTGCTGGAAGAAGGCGCCGCCCGCGTCCTGACCGCCGTGCTGGTGCACAAGGACCACGACCGCAAGGCCGAACCCGGCATGCGCGCCGACTTTTCCGGCCTCGACATCCCGGACCGCTTCCTCTTCGGCTGCGGCATGGACTACAAGGGCTACTGGCGCAATGCACCGGGCATCTACGCGCTCAAAGGTCATTAAAAATCAATCATCAAGCAGGGGCGCCCCGATGCAAATCGCGGCGCCCCTGACTATTTTTTAAGCGCCGAATCCGCTATAATCCGGCGCTTCCCCGAACCCCAACAAGGCTCACGCTCGCCCATGGAATTTGCCGGTTTCCAACTCCGCAACAACCTCTTCGTCGCCCCGATGGCCGGTGTCACGGATCGTCCGTTCCGCCAGCTGTGCAAAAAATTGGGGGCCGGACTGGCCGTCTCGGAAATGGTCACCTCCAATTCCCTGCTCTACGGCAGCGCCAAGACCCTGCGCCGCGCCAATCACGACGGCGAAGTCGAGCCGATCTCCGTGCAGATCGCCGGGGCCGATCCGAAGATGATGGCCGAAGCGGCCAGGCACAACGTCGATAACGGCGCCCAGATCATCGACATCAACATGGGCTGCCCAGCCAAGAAGGTCTGCAATGTGATGGCCGGCTCCGCGCTGATGCAGCACGAGCAGCTGGTCGGCGAGATTCTCGATGCCGTGGTCGGCGCCGTGCCGAACACGCCGGTCACGCTGAAATTCCGCACCGGCTGGAACATCGCCAACAAGAACGCCCCGAACATCGCGCGCATTGCCGAATCGGCCGGCGTCCGCGCCGTCGCCATCCATGGCCGCACGCGCTGCCAGCAATACACCGGGGAAGCCGAATACGACACCATCGCCTATGTGAAGACGCTGGTGAAGATTCCGGTGATCGCCAATGGCGACATCACGACGCCGGAAAAAGCCAAATTCGTGCTCGACAAGACCGGCGCCGACGGCATCATGATCGGTCGCGCCGCCCAGGGCCGCCCCTGGCTCTTCCGCGAAATCGAGCACTACCTGAAAACCGGCGAGAAGCTGCCGCCGGCACCGGTCGCCGAGATCCACGCCATCCTGATGGCGCATCTCGACGACCTGTACGCCTTTTACGGCGTCGAAACCGGGGTCAAGGTCGCCCGCAAGCACATCTCCTGGTACACGAAGGGCCTGATCGGCTCGGCGGCGTTCCGCAAGGTGATGAACACCCTGCCGACCCTGGAAGAACAGCGGACTGCCGTGGACAGCTTCTTCCTGCGCTATGCGGAAGAACACGCGCACCTGCAATACGAAGACAACAAAACAGCAGAGGAGGCGTTGGCAGCATGAGCCAACATGATTTGGGGAAGTGCGTCGTGACCGCACTGGAACAATATTTTCGGGACCTGGACGGAGAAAAACCCTCCGCCATCTATGACATGGTCCTCAGAAGCGTCGAACGCCCGATGCTGGAAGTCGTGCTGGCCAAGGCCGGCGCCAACCAGACGCTGGCGGCGGAAATGCTTGGCATCAACCGCAACACGCTGCGCAAGAAACTCACCGAACACCAGTTGCTCTGAGCGGTCTGCCCGACGGTCAACCGTCGCCACGCCCTCAAAACGACCCACTTTTTCCTGACACTTCACTTCCTGGTTCGACCATGACGATCAAACAAGCGCTGATTTCCGTCTCCGACAAGACGGGTGTTCTCGAATTCGCCCAAGGCCTCGCCGCCCAGGGCGTCAAGCTGCTGTCCACCGGCGGCACCGCCAAGATGCTCAAGGACGCCGGCCTGGACGTCACCGAAATCGGCGACTACACCGGCTTCCCGGAAATGCTCGACGGCCGCGTCAAGACCCTGCACCCGAAGGTGCATGGCGGCATCCTGGCCCGTCGCGACCTGGCCGAGCACATGGCCACCATCGACGCCCACGGCATCCCGACCATCGACCTGGTCTGCGTGAACCTCTACCCGTTCGCAGCCACCATCGCCAAGGCCGGTGTCACGCTGGAAGACGCGATTGAAAACATCGACATCGGCGGTCCGGCCATGGTCCGTTCCTCGGCCAAGAACTACGCCGGCGTCGCCATCGTCACCGATCCGGAAGACTACGCCCCGCTGCTCGCCGAAATGAAGGCCAACGGCGGCGCGCTGCAATTGGCCACCCGTTTCGGCCTGGCCAAGAAGGCCTTCACGCACACCGCCCGTTACGACAGCATGATCGCCAACTGGCTGACCGGCCTGGAAGACGGTGCCGAAGCCAAGCCGGCCGACGCCGCCCCGACCCCGTCGATCTTCCCGGCCAAGCTGCAACTGGCTTTCGATCGCACCGAAATCCTGCGCTACGGCGAAAACTCCCACCAGCAAGCTGCCTTCTACCGCGACACCGTGGCGCTGCCGGGCAGCATCGCCGCCTACACCCAGTTGCAGGGCAAGGAACTGTCCTACAACAACATCGCCGACTCCGATGCCGCCTGGGAATGCGTCAAGAGCTTCGACGTGCCGGCCTGCGTCATCGTCAAGCACGCCAACCCGTGCGGCGTCGCCATTGACGGCAAGCTGCTCGGCGCCTACGAAAAGGCTTTCCAGACCGACTCCACCTCCGCCTTCGGCGGCATCATCGCCTTCAACGGCGAAGTCGGCATGGACGTTGTCGAGGCCATGAACGCCCGCAAACACTTCGTCGAAGTGCTGATCGCCCCGTCCTTCACCGCTGAAGCCCAGGCCGCCCTGGCCGCCAAGGCCAATCTGCGCGTGCTGGTCGTGCCGCTCGGCCGTGACCTCAACAAGCTGGAACTCAAGCGCGTCGGCGGCGGCCTGCTCGTCCAGACGGCGGATGACTTCACCGCCCAGGCTTCCGGCCTCAAGGTCGTGACCAAGGTGCAGCCGACTGCCCAGCAGATCGAAGACCTGCTCTTCGCCGAGCGCGTCGCCAAGTTCGTCAAGTCCAACGCCATCGTCTTCTGCGGCGGCGGCATGACCCTGGGCGTCGGCGCCGGCCAGATGAGCCGTGTCGACTCGACCAAGATCGCCTGCATCAAGGCCCAGAACGCCGGTCTCGGCCTCAAGGGCTCGGTCGTGGCATCGGATGCCTTCTTCCCGTTCCGCGACGGCGTCGATGTGCTGGCCGAAGCCGGTGCCGTCGCCGTCATCCAGCCGGGTGGCTCGATGCGTGACGAAGAAGTGATCGCGGCCGCCGACGAGCATGGCATCGCCATGGTCTTCACCGGCACCCGCCACTTCCGCCACTAAGCCTCTCCCCGCATCCGCGCACCTCTTGGGGCGCGGATGCCGCAATGAACAGCACGACAACATTTCAACAAGAGATCAGCCATGAAACTACTGGTAATCGGTTCCGGCGGCCGCGAGCACGCCATGGCCTGGAAGCTGGCCCAGACCCCCGGCCTGCAGAAGGTCTACGTCGCCCCGGGCAATGCCGGCACGGCCCGCGAGCACGAGCTGGAAAACATCAACATCACCGATCCGGAAGCCCTGGCTGATTTCGCCGAGCAGAACAAGATTCACCTCACCCTGGTCGGCCCGGAAGCCCCGCTGGCGGCCGGCGTGGTCAATGTCTTCCGCGCCCGCGGCCTGAAGATCTTCGGCCCGACCAAGGAAGCTGCCCAGCTCGAATCCTCCAAGGATTTCGCCAAGCGCTTCATGGCCCGCCACGCCATCCCGACCGCTGAATTCGAGACCTTCTCGGACGCCGCCGCCGCGCACGCCTACATTGACCGCAAGGGCGCCCCCATCGTCATCAAGGCCGATGGCCTCGCTGCCGGCAAGGGCGTCGTCGTCGCCATGAGCCTCGAAGAAGCCCACGCTGCCATCGACGACATGCTCTCCGGCAACAAGCTGGGCGATGCCGGTGCACGCGTCGTGATCGAGGAATTCCTCGACGGCGAAGAAGCCAGCTTCATCGTCATGGTCGACGGCAAGAACGTGCTCGCCCTGGCCTCCAGCCAGGACCACAAACGCATCTTCGACGGCGACCAGGGCCCGAACACCGGCGGCATGGGTGCCTACTCCCCGGCCCCGTGCGTCACGCCGGAAGTGCATGCCAAGGCCATGCGCGAGATCATCATGCCGACCGTACGCGGCATGCTGGCCGACGGCATCCCCTTCACCGGCTTCCTCTACGCCGGCCTGATGATCGGCAAGGACGGCTCGGTCAAGACCCTGGAATTCAACTGCCGCATGGGCGACCCGGAAACCCAGCCGATCCTGATGCGCCTGAAGTCCGACTTCGTCACCCTGCTCGAGCACGGCATCGCCGGCACCCTCGACCAGATCGAAGCCGAATGGGACCGCCGCATCGCGCTTGGCGTCGTCCTCGCCGCCGCCAACTACCCGGACACCCCGAAGAAGGGCGACGTCATCGGTGGCCTGCCCAAGGGCAACAGCTTTGCCGAAGACTGCCACGTCTTCCACGCCGGCACCGCTGAAAAAGACGGTCAGGTGGTCACGGCCGGTGGCCGCGTCCTCTGCGTCACCGCCCTCGGCGAGAACGTCAAGCTGGCCCAGAAAGCCGCCTACGAAGCTGCCGCCCAGATCGCCTGGGATGGCATGCAATACCGCAAGGACATCGGCTATCGCGCCATCAGCCGCTGATTCCTGAAGACGCGCATCGCATGACCGGCGTCAGGACCCAGAGTCCGGCGCCGGTTTTCTTTTGGGCGGAGGTATTTGGGGCTGAACGGTGGGTATTCATGGCGCAAGGGGCATCCCGGCGGCATGGGCGTTCCTGATGTTGCTGATGCGCTGTATTCCGCCGCTGACCGGCGGGAAGACTTTCTTTTGCCTCGCCAAAAGAAAGTCGCCAAAGAAAACGCGACCCCAGGTTGGCGCCCGCTACGCGGGTCCCTTCCGCTACTCGGCCATTCGGGGGGCTGGCTAAACTCGCCTTCGGCTCAGACAAACGCCAGCCCTCCTCCCCGAATGCCCTGCGTTGCTCAGCGCCACCCAAGGGGCCAGACCCACCACCGGGGACTTTGAATGGGTTGGCTTTGTTTTGGATTTCCTGGTTTGACAGGTGTTG